>DASVLN010000205.1:0-1830 GCA_036384855.1 Burkholderiaceae bacterium
GCCGCGCAGGCGAGCGCGATCAGCCCGCGATGCAGCGCCGCGACGCCCGGCACGTCCGCCTCACGCCGCGGCGACGACCTGCAGGCCGCGCCGCGCCAGCGTCTGGGTCGGCGTCTCGCGGAAGTACTTCCGGTACGAGGCGATCAGCGTCGAGCGGTTGCGGATCCCCCAGCGGGCCGCGGTCTCGATGACGCTGGTGCCCGGGGCGCCCTCGCGCAGCAGGTCGGCGCGGATGCGTTCGACCCGGCAGCGCTGCACGATCTCGCCCGGCGTCATGCCCAGGTAGGTCTTGAAGGCGGACTGCAGCGCGCGCTCCGTGACGCCCATGTCGTCGGCGATCTCGCGCACGGTCAGGCCGGGGCAGTCCAGGTGCGACTGCAGGTAGCGATACGCGCGGCGGTATTTCGCCGGAAGGCGCATCTCGATGTCGTCCCTGGCCTCGACCGGCACCGCCGCGTCGGGTGCCGCGGCGCGTTCGACGGGCACCGCGGCGCCGGCGCGCACGCACTGCATCGACTCGAAGGCGTAGCGCTGGTAGTACTGCATGGCCTCCTCGACACGGCCGGCGAGCTGGCTCAGCTTGGCCTGGCAGAACGCGAGCTCCACGCTCCAGCGGCGCGAGCCTGCGGCGTCGCGGGCGAGCACCGGCTCGAGCACGGAGCGGGCGAGCTCGGTGCTGCGCTGCGACAGCGCGACCAGCGCGGTGTCCATGCGCGCCTGCTGCTCGAGCGTCGACAGCCCGCACGCGCGCAGCTGCGCGAGGTGGTCGAGCAGCGCCGCCTGCAGGCCGGGCTCGCCGTAGCTCGCGCGCAGCAGGTCGCGCAGGTGGCGCAGGCGCTGCGCGACCAGCCCGTGGTGGCCGTGCGCCGCGAGACAGATGTCCAGCGTGGCGAGCGGCTGCAGGTCGTCGCGCTCGGGCACGCGGGCGCGTGTCGCCGGTCGCCAGAACACGTGGTCCTGAAGCGCGTCGTGCGTGCGCAGTGCACGGGCGACCGCGAAGTCGACGCGCATGAGGCTGGCCAGCATCGCGAGATCCGGGTCGCCGGCGGAGCACGCGAGCTCGCCCGCCTTGTCCAGGGCCTGCGCGGCGGCCGCGATCTGGCCCAGCGCCTGCTGCGCCACCGCCATCGCGCAATGCGCCTCGACGCGCTGGGCCGTCGTGGCGGCCTCGTCGGCGGCGAGGCGGGCGAAGCACGCCAGCGCCGTGCCGTGCCGCTGGCGATACAGGCTGAGGTATCCGGTGCTGCGGCACGACACCACCCGCACGGTGCCGCGCCGCGCCCCGCCGGCGAGCTTCACGGCGAGGCGGTAGGTCTCCTCGGCCTCCTCCGCGCGGTCCTGGGCGAGCATCAGGTCGCCGCACAACTGCGCGAGGACGCAGAGGGATTCGTCGTTCGCGCCGGCCTCGGGATGGCGCGCGTCCAGCGCGTCTTCGGCGGCGGCGAGCGCCTCGCGCAGCCGGCCGTCCAGCACCTGGCGCTTCAGGAAGGGGGCCGCGTCGGGATGCGCGAGCACGGTGAGGACTTGGAGCTGCATGGGGTCTCTCTCGGTCTCGGGCTTCGACATGAAGCCGCTGTCCGATCGATGCTACGAACGCAGTCCCGAGCAGATTCTCAACAAATCTCTGTCGCGTCCCGTAACGTCTCGGCATCGTGGCGGCGCGCACGCCCGGGCGCTTGCCAGGGTTCGACGGCTCGGCAGCCGCGCTCGCCGGCGGCTTGCCGGCGCCGGCACGTGAGTCGGGCCCGGCATGACTGCGGCTTTCGCGTCGGAGGTTCGCGTTGGCGACCGCGCGCGACGCCGCGGCGATGCCGGATCCGCGCAAGGCCC
>DASVLN010000206.1:0-6927 GCA_036384855.1 Burkholderiaceae bacterium
GCCCGCCCTGCCCGGCCCGCCCGCGAAGGCGAGCGTCAGCGGGAAGTAGCGGCCGACGCGGTCGACGCTCGCGAAGAACAGCCCGCGCCACGCGAGCGGCCCGCACACGCCGGGCGCGAGCTGGAAGCGCCAGACCGGCGCCGACAGGTACAGCTCCAGCCAGCGCTCGCCGAGTGCACCGCGCGAGGCCTGCATGCCCTGTTGCAGCCAGTCGTCCCAGGCGGACGTGAACTCCCACGGCAGGCGCCGCGAGACGAAGTCCCCCTCGCTGGGGAGCTTGCCGTAGAAGCCGCAGGTGGCCATGGCGGGTCGTCGACGAAAACGGAAGGCCTGGACGCGGGACGCCGGAGGGTGCGGGGCAGATCAGCCCGGGCAGCGGAACTGCGCGAGCTCGGGCAGGCGCAGCGGGTTCTTCACGCTGCCGGAGCGCAGCTCGAACCAGACGTGCTTGTCGTTGACCTGGTAGCTGATCATCTGGCGCTCGGGCGTGCCGCCCTCGACCTTGCCGGCATCGGCAAAGCGGAACAGCGCCCACGGCCCGTCGAAGATCAGCGGGTTGGTCGAGGGCTTGCCGCCGGCCACCAGCGTCAGCTTGATCTGGCTGGTCGGGCTCATGCTGGGCCAGCTCAGGCGCATGCCGGCGTTGCCGCCCGGCGCGAGGTGCGTGACCTGGCCGTCGACCGAGACCTGCACGTCGGACACGCCGTCGTCCGCGCGCTGCAGGAGCAGGTCGAAGGACGCCGACGGGTTGGCCGAGCCGCCCGGGAAGAACGCATCGCGGATCACCGAAGCACGCTGGAAGTTCACGATCGTCGCCGGGTCGAGCGAGTTGACGCCGTCGGCGATCTGGATCGGCTTCCAGACCGGGCCATTCATGTCGACCATGCCGACCAGCTTGGTCTTGACGAAGCCGTCGATGACGCCGTTGGGCGCGAACAGGCGCGCGAAGTCGCCCAGCGGCACTTCCTTGGGGACGCCGCGCGTGAACGGATAGCGGCCCTCGACCGCTTGCTTGCAGAAGCTGCCCACCTCGCCGGCCGCCGCGGCCTTGACGGCCGCCTGCCCGGAGCTGGCCGACTGCGCCGTGCTGCGCGAGATGAGGCCGTTGAGCAGGTTGCTGATCGGCGGCGGCATGCGATCCGCCTCGCTCTTGATGCGCGCGATGATCAGCGTGTCGGAGGTCGGCGTCGCGCCGCGCTTGATCGCCTCGTCGGTCGCGCGCAGCTGCACCTCGTACTCCTTGAGCACGCCCAGCGTGGCGTCGAGCGGCACCGGCTGGCCCGCGGGGCCGGCGACGACGCGCTGCAACTGCTCGAAGTGCTGGTCGACGATCGCCTCCGGCTTGGCCTGGGCGTCGCCCGTGTCGGCGGGCTTGCTGCCCATCAGCTTGTCGACCGTGCTGCGCATTGCGCCGGTGACCTTGTCCATCGCGCCGGCGGCCGCGGCCTCGGCGGAGCGCGTGTTGTTGCCGGTGAGCTTGGTCTCCCTCGCGACGCCGTTGAGCAGCAGCTTCATCGGCGAGTCGCTCGCCGAGAGCAGCGTGATCGTCTGGATGCTCTCCTGCAGGCTGGTCGAGGGCACGAGGCGCAGGTCGCCGAGCAGGTCGTCCCAGACCTTGATGTAGTCGTTCAGGTACAGCTGCTCCACCTGCGTGTAGGTGGTCGCGATGCGCGCGTCCGCCGAGCCCGCGGCGGGGCCCAGCACCCAGGCCTGCTCGTCGCCGAGCTGCTTGACCATGGGCAGCGCCTGGCGGCGGAAGCCCTTGTCGAACCCGGCGACCGTGTACAGCCCCGGGATGCCCTGGGTCAGCGGCGTGCCGGAGGCGCGCGTGAACACGAGCGCCGCCTGCGGCCCGCCGGCGTCGCTGACGACGAAGTCCTTGACGCCGTCGCCCGCGCCCAGGCGCTTCAGACGCGAATAGGCTCGCTCGGCCAGCGACGAAGCCGCCAGCTGCTTGCGCACCTCGTCGATCAGCGCCTGGTCGCGCGGCAGGGCCATCTCGAGCGGCGTCTGCGCCAGCGCCGCGTCGAGGTGGTCGCGCAGGTTGCCGCGCTGCTGCTGCGAGATGTCGCGCGGCAGGGTGCGGTCCCAGTCGGCGCCGATCCAGGCCTCGACGTCCTGCGCCTTCAGGTGCGTGGGGTCGTACAGCTCGATGTACGTCTTCAGCGCCTCGTAGCGCACCTCGGGCGACTGGGCGTCGCGGATCTGCTGCTCCAGGCGCAGCGCGATGCGGGGCATGAACACGTCGCGCAGCAGGTTCAGGTAGGCGGCGTTCGCCTGCGTGCCGAGCTTGCCGGCCTGGCTCAGGCCGAAGCTGCGCGACCACGGCGTCGGCGCGTCACGGTCGGCATAGCCGGTCGGGATCGCGCGCGCCGCATCCAGCAGCGGCAGCACGGTCATCACGTCGCCCACCGTCACCGGGGGCGTGGCCTGCACCTGCTTGGAGACGTCCTGCTGCGCCGCGCTGACCTCGGAGATCAGCGCCTCGTTGCGCACGAAGCTGATCGTCCAGCCGGCGATGAGCAAAACCGCGAACAGCGCGAGCAGCGAATACGCGACCACCGCGACGCGGCTGCGGCGCCGCTCGATCACCGCGCTGCGGCCGCTGATGTCGGATTCGGCGAAGACGACGCTGCGCAGCAGGTGCGTGAGGAAGTAGCTGCGGCCCGACGCGGCGGCGGGCGCGAGCACCTGGCGCTCCAGGCCGTACGCGCGCGAGATGTTGCCCAGGACGCGGTCGAACGGACTGCCCTCCTGGGTGCCGCTCGTGAAGTAGACGCCGCGGACCATCGGTTCCTCGTTGAACGAGGAGCTCAGGAACGCCTCGTCGAGGAAGGCCCTGAGCATCTCCCTGAGCGCGGCGAACTGCTGCGGGAACGCGAAGAGGGTCGCGCGGCGCTGCGGGTCGCGCTCCTCTTCCATGCGCGTGGTCAGGCGCGCGTTGAGGCGGCCGACGAGCGCGTCGAACTCGCGCCCGAAGGTCTCGCCCAGCGCGGCGCCGACGGGCATCGGGAAGTCGAAGGTCGTGCCCCAGACCTGCGCGCGGGCCTCGCGGCCGAGGTCGCCGAAGAACTCGCTGAAGCCCGCCAGCAGGTCGGTCTTCGTCACCATCACGTAGATCGGGAAGCGCACGCCGAGCGTCGAGTACAGCTCCTGGATGCGCGCGCGCACCGAGCGCGCGTACTCGTCGCGCTGCGCCGCGGACTGCGTGAACAGGTCGGACAGGCTCACCGTCACGATCGCGCCGTTGAGCGGCTGCGCCGGACGGAACTTCTTCAGCAGCGTGAGGAAGCCGGTCCACGCGGCGGCGTCGACCTCGCGGTTGCTGCTCTGGGTCGTATACCGTCCGGCCGTATCGAGCAGCACCGCCTCGTCGGTGAACCACCAGTCGCAGTTGCGCGTGCCGCCGATGCCCTTGACGGCGTCCTTGCCCATCTTGCCCTCGAGCGGGAAGCGCAGGCCGGAGTTGACGAGCGCCGTCGTCTTGCCGGAGCCGGGGGCGCCGATGAACATGTACCAGGGCAGCTGGTAGAGGTAGTTGCGCCCACCGCCCGACTTGTCGTCGAAGCGCGCCTTGCGCAGCGTGTCCATCGCCTCGTCGAAGCGCTTCTTCAGCTCCGCGACCTCGCGCTGCGACAGCGCCGAGTTGCTGGACGCGCCCTCGCCGATCGCAGACAGCAGCTGCTTGTTCGCGCGCCAGGCGCGCCAGCGCTTGACGCCTTCCCAGACGGCGAAGCAAAGGATGATGAACAGGATGAGGCCGAGCCGCGCGCCCGCGGAGCCGAGCGGCCGGTGGTCATAGAACGCGATCGCGTCGCCGACGAACCAGATCAGCAGCGAGACCACCAGCAGCCCGATGACCGCCAGCACCCAACGATTGGAAAAGAACGCCTTGAGCTTCGCCCACATGTCTTGTTGTCCCGCTTAGGTCCCGGTACGAAGGGTGATCTCGACGCGGCGGTTCTGCGCGCGGCCCGCGGGCGTCGTGTTGGGCACGAGCGGCTTGCTGTCGGCCAGCCCCTCCGCCTTGATCGTGTGCTTCTGCACCGTCTGCGCGAGCAGCGCGGCGACGCCGCGGGCACGCTCCAGCGAGAGCTCGTAATTCGACGGGAAGCGCAGCGAGCGCTTGGTCGGCTGGTTGTCCGTGTGCCCGCTGACCGTCACCACGCCCGGCACCTGGTTGATCGCCTGCGCGACGCGCGTGATCACCGGCACGAGCTCCGGCCGGATCTCGGCGCTGCCCGGGTCGAAGAACTTGTCGCCGTGGATCACGACGTGGCTCGAGGTGGCGTCCTCGTCGACGTCCAGCAGCCCCTGCGCGATCTCGGCGGCCAGCAGCGGCTTCAGGCGCGGCGCGGCCGGCGGCGGCGCGGGCGGCGGCGGCCGCTTGAGGTCGCCGACGTCCGAGTGGATCGAGCCCAGCGCGGAGAACACCGGGTCGGACTTCGAGCCGAGCACGAGCGCGAACACGAGATACAGCACGAACAGCAGCAGCGCCACCGCGGCGAGCACGATCCACGCCGACAGCCGGCGCACGAGCGGCTTGGCCTGGCGCTGCTGGCCTTTCCACTTGCCGGAGAGGTCGCGCTCGAACTCGCCGCGCTCGCGGCGGATCACGTCGTGCAGGCGGTCGCGCACCGCGTCGAGCTGCGCGCGGCCGTTCTCCATCACGCTGTAGCGCCCTTCGAAGCCGAGCGCGAGGCAGACGTACATCAGCTCCAGCAGCTCGAGGTTGCGGCGCGGGTCCTCCATCGCCTTGTCCAGGAGCTGGAAGAACTTCTCGCCGCCGAAGCCCTCGCGGTGCAGCGTCACGAGCAGGCTCTGCTGCACCCACTCGGGGCTCGCGCCCCAGGGCATGTTGGCGACGGCCTCGTCGATCATCGTGCACAGCGCGTAGCGCGCGATCAGCACGTGCTCGGGGCTGCTGCCGGCGGCGCGGGCGCGCGCCTCGAAATCGGTGATCGCGCGCAGCAGGTAGGCGCGCAGGCCGGCGGGATCCGCGTGGTTCAGCGTGCGGCGAATGGTCGGCACCGCGTTCAGCAGCACGGAGGCGTTGGCCACCAGCGGGTTGAGGCCGACGGGCGCGGCGGATTCCTCGACGTCGGAGAGCACCTGCGCGGTGTCCAGCGACACGGCCTGCCCCGCGGTGGGTGCCGGCCCGGCCGGGCGGCGGCCGCCCGGCTTCGGGATCATGATCGTGGATTCCGAGTCGGGCTGCGGCTTGTTGGGAGGCAGCCCCGGCAGGTTGGGAAACGGCGGTTGGCTCATGAGGGGACTCGCTTCGCGGCGCCCGGCGCCACGAGGTTTGGGCTCGGGATCTGCGACCTCAGGGCTTCAGGGCCCAGAGCTCCAGTTGCAGGCCGGGGAAGTCGCCCGCGATGTGCAGGGCGAGCACCTTGGTCACGTCGAGCTGCTTCCACAGCTCGGTGCTGCGATCGAGCTGGAAATAGGTGAAGCCGGCGTAGTACGGCATGCGCGGCGGCGCCATCGGCAGCGGCTCCACCGCGATCGCGGGCAGGTGCAGGCGCACGAGGTCGCGGATCTTGTCGGGCGGGCCGATCTTGACCTGCGCGGGGAAGCGCGTGCGCACGAACTCGCTGGTCTTGTCGGCGTTGACCGCCAGCACGAACTGCGCGGTGCGCAGCAGCTCCGGGTCGGGCACCATGCCGGTGTAGAGGCCGGCGGCGCGCTCCTGCAGCGGGATGGGCACCGCATTCGGATTGATGACCTCGGTCAGCAGCTCGCGGAAGTCGAACATCAGCGGCTCGAAGGTGCCCTTGAGGTCCTCGTGCCGGTAGGGCACCTGCACGCGCGCGCGGCGCTTGCGGCGCTCGCTGAAGGTGGCGAACTCGCCCGCGGCCTGCACCAGCACCGCGTACAGCGCCTCGGGATGCAGCGTCTCGCGCTCGGCGAGATGGCTCAGCCACGGATCGAAGCGGTTGGCGACCTGCAGCATCATGAAGTCGCCGATCTCGCCGACGCCCTTCTGTTGCGACTGGTTAAGGCGCGCCGCCAGCGTGTCGGCGCGATGGCGCACGAGGTTGCGCGCCTCGACCAGGAAGTCCTGCAGGCGCGAGAAGCCGCGGCATTCCAGCGCGGGCGGGATGAAGCTCTCGTCGAGGATCAGCTGGCCCGTGCTGCGGCGCTCCACGATGCGCGCGATGGCGATGCTGCAGAAGCCCGAGCGCGGGTCGTCGTCCAGCATCAGGCGCAGGTTCAGCTGGCCGAGCTTCATCTCCGCCGGGTCGCCGACGCCCTGCACGTTGTCCTCGACGCGCTGGTCGTTGCCGACGAAGCGCGAGAGCGCGGTCGTCGGGCCGGCGTCGACCGCGAACTCCGGCATGCCCGCGCGCACGAGCGGCAGCGCGAGGTGCACGAAGGTCTCCTTGACCTCGGTGCCGATCTCGATGGCCAGGGGCGCGGCGTATTCCTCCGGGATGGCGAACGGCGTGCCGTCCGGCATCACGCCGCGCGCGGCCTTCACCGCGAGGCGGCCGATCTTCAAGGCCTCGTCGTCGAGGCGCAGCGTGCCGAGACCCCAGGCCGGCGCGAACACGCCGTGGGTGCGCGCGTCGACCAGCATCTCCACCGACCGTTCGAGCTGCTGGAAATGCTGCGGCCGCAGGAACAGTCCCTCGGACCAGATGACGCGCTTACGACTCATGCTCTTCTTGCCTCGCCAGGCGCGCGGTCGCGCGCGTTTTCGGGTCTCGCCATCCCTCTCGGAGGCGGCGCCAACTGTACACGCAAACCACTTCGCCGCCGAGGGTGGAAAGCACCCCTTTCCGGGGGATGCGGAGGTGCACGCGCAGGGCCGCGAGGGCCTTCGCCGATGCGTGGCGAGCGCGCACCCGCCATCCCGGGCGAGCGCGCGCGCGGGTCGCTCAGGCCTCGCGCCAGCGGCCCTGCAGCGGGCCGTTGCCCGGC
>DASVLN010000207.1:0-4421 GCA_036384855.1 Burkholderiaceae bacterium
CGCGCCCGACGGCGAGGCGGATCCGCAGCTGCGCGCCGCGCTCGCCGCCGCGCTCGCCCAGGTCGACGGGCGCCTCGCCTGGGGCGAGCGCCTGGGCCTGCTGTTCACCGGCCTGAGCCTGGGCTCGATCCTGCTGCTCGTCGCGCTGGGCCTGGCGATCACCTACGGCCTGATGGGCGTGATCAACATGGCGCACGGCGAGCTGATGATGATCGGCGCCTACGCCACCTGGCTCGTTCAGGGCCTCTTCCGCCGCTGGGCGCCGCAGTGGTTCGACGCCTACCTGGTGCTCGCCGTCCCCGCGGCCTTCCTCGCCGCCGCCCTCGTCGGCGCGGTGCTGGAGCGCGGCGTGATCCGCTTCCTCTACGGCCGGCCGCTCGAGACGCTGCTGGCGACCTGGGGCATCAGCCTCGTGCTGATGCAGCTGGTGCGCACGCTGTTCGGCGCGCAGAACGTCGAGGTGGAGAACCCGTCGTGGATGTCGGGCGGCGTCGCGGTCATGAGCAACCTCGTGCTGCCCTGGAACCGGCTCGCGATCCTCGCCTTCGCGCTGGCGGTGCTCGGCGCCACCGCGCTGGTGATCGGCCGCACGCGGCTGGGCCTGTTCGTGCGCGGCGTGACGCAGAACCGCCGCATGGCCTCGTGCACGGGCATCGACACCGCGCGCACGGACACGATGGCCTTCGCGCTGGGCGCGGGCATCGCGGGCCTGGCCGGCTGCGCGCTGAGCCAGGTGGGCAACGTCGGCCCCGACCTCGGCCAGGGCTACATCGTCGACGCGTTCATGGTGGTGGTGCTGGGCGGCGTCGGCCAGCTCGCGGGCACGGTGCTCGCGGCGCTCGGCCTGGGGCTGATGGGCAAGGCGCTCGAGGGCGTCGCCGGCGCGGTACTGGCCAAGATCCTCGTGCTGGTCTTCATCGTCGTGTTCATCCAGAAGCGGCCGCAGGGCCTGTTCGCCCTCAAGGGCCGGAGCGCCGAATCGTGAGTGCCCGTCCCGCCGCCCGCGAGGGCGATCGCATCGCAGGCCGCCAGGCCGGAGGTATCCGATGAGTCCCGCCGCAAGTCCCGTGCCCGCGGTCCACCTGCTGCCCGAAGCCCGCCGCGGCCTGCTGCTGGGCGTGCGCGGCTGGATCGCCGTGGCGGCGGCGCTCGCGCTGGTGGCGATCGTCGTGCCGGTGCTGAACCTGCTCGTGCCGGCCGGCAGCCCGCTGCACCTGGGCGACTGGGGCGTCGCGCTGGTGGCCAAGATCATGTGCTACGCGATCTGCGCGCTCGCGATGGACCTGGTCTGGGGCTACGCCGGCATCCTCTCGCTGGGCCACGGCCTGTATTTCGCGCTCGGCGGGTACGCAATGGGCATGTACCTGATGCGCCAGATCGGCCGCGACGGCAACTACCGCAGCGACCTGCCCGACTTCATGGTGTTCCTGGACTGGAAGACACTGCCCTGGACCTGGGCCGGCAGCGCGTCGCTCGGCTTCCAGCTGTTCCTGGTCGTCGCGGCGCCGTCGGTGGTGGCCGGCGTGTTCGGCTGGTTCGCGTTCCGCTCGCGCATCAAGGGCGTGTACTTCTCGATCATCACGCAGGCGCTGACCTTCGCCGCGATGCTGCTCTTCTTCCGCAACGAGACCGGCTTCGGCGGCAACAATGGCTTCACCGACTTCAAGCGCATCGCGGGCGTGCCGATCGCGCTGCCCTCGACGCGCATGGCCCTCTTCGTCATCACGGGGTGCACGCTCGTGGGCTTCGTGCTGATGGCGCGCGCGATCGTCAACTCGAAGTTCGGCCGCGTGCTGCAGGCGATCCGCGACGCGGAGAGCCGCGTGATGTTCACCGGCTACGACCCGCTGCGCTACAAGCTCGCGGTCTGGGTGCTGTCGGCGGCGATGTGCGGGGTCGCCGGCGCGCTCTACGTGCCGCAGGTGGGCATCGTCAACCCGAGCGAGATGTCGCCGGCGTCCTCGATCGAGATGGCGGTCTGGTGCGCGGTGGGCGGGCGCGGCACGCTGGTCGGGCCCGTCCTCGGCGCGTTCTTCGTCAACGGCGCGAAGAGCTGGTTCACCCAGGCCTTCCCCGAATTCTGGCTGTACTTCCTCGGCGCGCTGTTCATCGCGGTGACGCTGTTCCTGCCCGACGGGCTGCTCGGCATCGCGGCGAGCCTGCGGCGCGAGAAGGGCGTGGAGGCCCGGCGATGACCCCCGAGCTGATGGACGAAGGCGCCGCCGTCCTCGAGCGCGCCCGCGCGCGCGCGACGCCGGCGCCTTCGGGCGGCGCGAGCTTCGGCCGCGTCGTGCAGCGCCACGTGCCGGACTTCGCGCACGGCGTCGCGCTCTACCTGGACGACATCAGCGTGAGCTTCGACGGCTTCAAGGCGCTCGACGCGTTGTCCCTTGCCATCGACGTCGGCGAGCTGCGCTGCATCATCGGCCCCAACGGCGCGGGCAAGACGACGATGATGGACGTGATCACCGGCAAGACCCGCCCCGATGCCGGGCGCGCGCACTTCGGCACGAACATCGACCTGCTGCGCCTGCGCGAGCCCGAGATCGTGCGCGCCGGCATCTGCCGCAAGTTCCAGAAGCCCACCGTCTACGAGGAGCTGTCGGTGTTCGAGAACCTCGAGCTCGCGCTCGACGCCGACCGCGGCGTGCGCGCGACGCTCACGGCACGGATGAGCGCCGCGCAGCGCGAGCGCATCGCCGGCATCCTGGAGCTCGTGCACCTGCTGCCCGAGGCGCGCCGGCTGGCCGGCCTGCTGTCGCACGGGCAGAAGCAGTGGCTGGAGATCGGCATGTTGCTGGCGCAGGAGCCGAAATTGCTGCTGGTCGACGAGCCGGTCGCCGGCATGACCGACAGCGAAACCGTGCAGACTGCCGAATTGCTTAAGGAGATCAACAGGACCAAGACGGTGGTGGTGGTCGAGCACGACATGGCCTTTGTGCGCGAACTCGGCGTCAAGGTCACCTGTCTGCACGAGGGCTCGGTGCTGGCGGAAGGCTCGATCGACCAGGTATCGCAGAACGAGCGCGTTGTTGAAGTTTACTTAGGACGCTGACCGATGCTCGAGGTGACCAACATCGATCTGCACTATGGCGCGGCGCAGGCGCTGCGCGGCATTTCGCTCAAGGCCGAAGTGGGGAAGGTGACCTGCGTGCTTGGCCGCAACGGCGTCGGCAAGACCAGCCTGTTGCGTGCCATTGTCGGCCAGCGGCCGGTGAGCGCCGGCGCGATCACCCTCGAGGGCAGGGATATCACCAAGCTTACGACCGTCGAGCGCGCGCGCCACGGCGTCGCCATCGTGCCGCAGGGGCGTGAGATTTTCCCGCTGCTGACCGTCGAGGAAAACCTGGAGACCGGTTTTGCGCCGCTCAAGCGCGACCAACGCTCGGTGCCGGACGACGTGTTCTCGCTGTTCCCGGTGCTCAACAGCATGCTCGGCCGGCGCGGCGGCGATCTCTCCGGCGGCCAGCAGCAACAATTGGCGATCGGCCGCGCCTTGGTGATGCGGCCGCGCCTCTTGTTGCTCGACGAGCCGACCGAAGGCATCCAGCCTTCGATCATCAAGGACATCGGCCGCGCCATCTCCTACCTCCGCGGTCTCAAGGAAATGGCTATTGTGCTGGTCGAGCAGTACCTCGACTTCGCGCAGGAACTCGGCGACCATCTGGTGGTCATGGACCGCGGATCGATCGTCTATTCGTGTGACAAGGCGAGCATGGACGAAGGGGCGCTCAAGCGCGCGCTGGCGATTTGAGGGCGATGAGCGCTATGCTTTCGGCCGTAGGCGTCAAAGAGGCACCGTTCGTGAACGCGGCAGAACGACAAGCGATCTTCGCCGCCAATCGCGCGACCGGGCACATCGCGCTCGGCGTGGCGGCACACGCCGGCCGCACGCACCGTACCCGCGTGCACGAGGACGGCTCGCTGCGCGTGCGATTTCCCAACGCGCCAGGCGACATGCTGGAAGCGGTCATCGTCAACACCGGCGGCGGCATGACGGGCGGCGACCGCTTTGCCATCGATATCGTGCTGGAAGAAGGGGCGAGCCTGATCGCCGGCACCGCGGCGGCGGAAAAGATTTATCGCTCCACCGGACCGGACACCGAAATGGATGTGACGCTGACGGTCGGCGCCAACGCCAGGCTTGTCTGGCTGCCGCAGGAAACCATTCTGTTCGACCGCGCGCGTCTTAAGCGCCGCATCGATATCGATCTGGCCGGAAGCGCCTCGCTGCTGATGGCGGAGGCGGTGGTGTTCGGCCGTGCGGCCATGGGCGAGGCAATCGAGCAGGGTTTTTTCGCCGACCGTTGGCGCGTGCGCCGCGCTGGCCGGCTCGTGTTCGCCGACAGCGCGCGGCTCGACGGCGCCATCGCCGGGAAGCTGGCGGCGGTCGCTTCGGCCGCCGGCGGTATTGCTATCGC
>DASVLN010000208.1:0-1809 GCA_036384855.1 Burkholderiaceae bacterium
CGGCCGTCGACAGCGGATCCGCGGCCGCGGCGTCGTCGGCCATCGGGGCGGTCGTCGGCGCCGAGACCGCGACCTTCAAGCCGGCCGACGAGCTGCAGCGCCTGCAACTCGTCGGCCGCAGCCAGCCGGACGTCGCCCTGCCCGGACTCCTGCACTACGCCGACACCCTGCGTCCCGACGATCCGCGCCACCTCGAGACGCTGATGGAGCTGGGCGACGTCTACGTCAGCCTGGCCGACGGCGAGCGCGTCGAGCAGGTCGCCCATCGCATCGAGCAGCTGGGCGTGCCGCTCGCCCGTCCGGCGGCGATGGTGCTGCGCGGGCACTGGCTGCAGGCCCACGACGAGGTGAGCCGCGCCGAGCGCCAGTTCATCGAGGCCGCCGCGCTGCTGCCGCCCGACGCTCCGGCCAGCCTGCGGCTGCGGCTGCTCACGAGCTGGGCCGAGGTCAAGAGCCGCGGCGGCCACTACGACGCGGCGCTCGCGCGCTACAACCAGGCGCTCAAGCTGATCGACGACACCGGGCCGCCGTGGCGCCGCATCGACATGCGCGGCTCGATCGCGAGCGTCCTGATGGACGCCAACCAGTTCGACAAGGCCGCCGAGTTCGTCGAGGCGATGATGCGGCTGGCCACCGAGGCCGGCGACGAGCTGGGGATGTCGCGCGCCTACACGCTGCGCGGCTTCACCCTGAGCCGCGGCCCGGACAGCGCGGCCGCCCTGGCCGCCGACCGCACGGCGCTCGAGCATGCGCGGCGCTCGGGCAACCAGCGCCAGGTCGTGCTGTGCATGGCCAACGTCGCCGACTACTACCTCTCGCACGGCGACTTCCAGACTGCGTGGGACATCTCCCAGCGCGCGCTGCCCATCGCCCGCCGGTTGAACAGCGAGTCCGTCGAGAGCCTGGCGCTCGCCAACACGGGCCTCGCGCTGATCGGCATGCACCGCAAGGAAGAGGGCCTGCCGCTGGTGCACGAGTCGATGAGCATGGACGAGCGCTCCGGATCCGCGCGCAGCATCTCCGACGAGGCCTACGAGCTGGGCGGCTACCTCGAGCGCGCCGGCTACCTCGGCGACGCCCTCGACGCCTACCGCCGGTACCGTCGCATGTCCGACGAGCTCGACCAGCAGGATCGCCAGCGCGCGCTGATCGAGCTGCAGGAGGGCTTCGCCAACGAGAGCCGCCAGCACGAACTGGAGATGCTGTCGCGCGAGGGCCGGCTCAAGGACGCCGAGATCCTGCACCACGAGCTGCGCATCAAGCTGTGGACGGCCGCGGGGCTGTCGAGCCTGCTGCTCGCCGCCGTGATCGCGACGCTCGCGCGCCGGCTGCGGGTGCGCAACCAGATGCTGTCGGTCAGCAACGAGCAGCTGCGACAGCAGGCGGAGATCGACCCGCTGACGGGCCTGTCCAACCGCCACCACCTGCAGGCCGTGATGGCCCGGCGTCCCGGTCCCGGCCTGCAGGGCACGCTGTACCTGCTGGACGTCGACCACTTCAAGCAGATCAACGACCGCTGCGGCCACGCCGGGGGCGACGCGGTGCTGATCGAGATCGCGCGCCGCCTGCGGGCGACGCTGCGCGACGACGACCTCGTCGTGCGCTGGGGCGGCGAGGAGTTCCTGGTGCTCGTGCGCCCGCTGCCGCCGGCCGAGGCCGAGGCGCTCGCGCTGCGGCTGCTGGGCGCGCTCGCCGACGCGCCGGTGCCGCATGACGGCCAGCCGGTGGCGGTGTCGGCCTCGATCGGCTACGCCGGCTTCCCGCTCGCCTCGTCGGCGCCGCAGCCGGAACTCGTCGTGCCCTGGGAGC
>DASVLN010000209.1:0-2806 GCA_036384855.1 Burkholderiaceae bacterium
CGGCGGCGCGCTCGGCCAGGGCCAGGGTGAGCCGGCCGTCGACCAGCGGCAGGCCGGCTGACAGCGAGGCGCGCGTCGCGTGCTGGCCGTGCAGGCGGCAGACCTCGACCAGGCAGTCGAGCAGCGGGTCGGGATGCACGAGGTCCTGGCGCACGGCGGTGCCGGCCACCGAGGCGGGCGCGGCGTGGATCGTGCGTGGCTGCGGCGCCGCGGCGGCGGCGTCGGAGGCTCCGGGCAGCGAGGAAGAGGGGACGCTCATCGCGGGAAGAGGGCCGGTCGGCCGGGATCGTCGGGCGCCGCCATCGGCGCCTCGTCACGCGATATCGGCACGATGCATCCCGAATTGACCTCGGCGGCGGTCGGCGAAGAAGCGTTCCAGGGTGAAACGCACGGTCCGGAAGGCGAGCTGCTCCCAGGGCACCTCGTCCTCGGTGAACAGGCGCGCCTCCATGGTCTCGGGGCCGGGATCCAGGCGGGTGCTGGTCATGCGCGCCAGGTAGTACAGGTGCAGCTGGCTGACGTGCGGCACGTCGAGCACGGTGAACAGCGGGCCGATCTCGACCTCGGCCCCCGCTTCCTCGACCGTCTCGCGCAGCGCGCCCTGGGCCGTGGTCTCGCCGAGCTCCATGAAGCCGGCGGGCAGCGTCCAGAGGCCGCGCCGCGGCTCGATGTTGCGCTTGCACAGCAGGACGCGGCCGTCGAGCTCGGGGACGGTGCCGACGACGTTGAGCGGGTTCTCGTAGTGGATCGTCGAGCAGGCCGTGCAGACCGCGCGCTCGCGGTTGTCCTCGTCGGGCATGCGGTACTCGGTCGGAGCGCCGCAGGCACGGCAGTGGCGGATGGAACGTGGGGAGAACATGGTCGCGGCCCTCGGTGAAGCGCAGTGTAGCCGGCGGCCCCGCGGCGACCCCGGCCGCGAGGGGGTTCATCGCCCCGCATGGCATCATTGCCCGCCGTCGGGGGCCGCCGCGGTCCCCGCAACGATCCGAGGCCCGACCATGACCGACGTCATCACCGTCCCCGCCATCCCGCGCGTGCCCGTGCACGGCGGCGGCACCTTCCCCGTCCACCGCATCTACTGCGTCGGCCGCAACTACGCGGAGCACGCGGCCGAGATGGGCCACGACGCGCGCGAGCAGCCGTTCTTCTTCTCCAAGCCGGCCGACGCCGTGCTGCCGGTCGCCGACGGCGAGACCGGGCGGATGGACTACCCGACGCTCACCGCCGACCTCCACCACGAGCTCGAGCTGGTCGTGGCGATCGGCGACGCCGCCGCCGGCAACGGCCGCGACGTCGCGGAGGAGGACGCCCCGCGCCTGATCTTCGGCTACGCGATCGGCCTGGACATGACGCGCCGCGACCTCCAGGCCACGGCCAAGAAGATGGGCCGGCCGTGGTCGATCGCCAAGGGCTTCGACCAGTCGGCGCCGATCGGGCCGATCCACCGCATCGAGGAGACCGGCGAGCTGACCGCCGGGGAGATCGCGCTGGAGGTCGACGGCGCGCCGCGCCAGCGCGGCGACCTGTCCGACATGATCTGGAACGTGCGCGAGACCATCGCCTGGATCAGCCGCGCCTGGATGCTGCGGCCGGGCGACCTGATCTTCACCGGCACGCCGGCGGGCGTCGCGGCGGTGGGCCGCGGCCAGGTGATGCGCGGGCGCATCGCGAAGCTGGGCGAGCTCGTCGTCACGCTGCGCTGATCCGCCGCGTACCCGTACGTCGCGTCGCCGCCATGGAACTGCACAACTACTTCCGCTCCTCGGCCAGCTGGCGCGTGCGCATCGCGCTCGCGCTCAAGGGCCTGCCCTACGACTACCGGCCCGTCCACCTGGTGCGCCAGGAGCAGCTGGCGCCGGCCTTCGTCGAGGCCTCGTCCACCGGCCTCGTGCCGCTGCTCGTGACCGACGGCGGCGAGCGCCTGCACCAGTCGCTCGCGCTCATCGAGTACCTCGACGAGATCCATCCCGAGCCGCCGCTGCTGCCGGCCGACGCCGCCGGCCGCGCACGCGTGCGTGCGCTCGCGCTGGACATCGCGTGCGAGGTCCACCCGCTCAACAACCTGCGCGTGCTGCAATACCTGGTCAGGACGGTGGGCGCGAGCGAGGAGCAGAAGATCGCCTGGATCCGCCACTGGATCGAGTCCGGTCTCGCCGCGGTGGAGCGCCAGCTCGCCGCGCGGCCGTCCACCTTCTGCCACGGCGAATCCCCCGGGCTCGCCGATTGCACCCTGGTGCCGCAGATCTTCAACGCGCAGCGCTTCGGGGCGCGGCTGGAGCACGTCCCGCACGTCATGCGCGTGCACGCGGCGTGCATGGCGCACCCGGCGTTCGCGTCCACGCAGCCGTCGGCCTGTCCCGACGCCGAATGAAGGGATCCCCGTGCCCGTCGAGATCGTCGAACCCCTGGCGCGTGCCGACCTGATCTGGCCGCCCGACTGGCCGCGCGGCACCGGCGCGGTCATGAGCACGCGCGCCGGCGGCGTCAGCGCCGCGCCCTTCGACTCGCTGAACCTGCGCGCGCAGTCCGAGGATCCGGCCGAGCTCATCGCCGTCGCCGAGAACCGCCGGCGCTTCGCCGCCTCGCTGGGCGCGCAGCCGGTCTTCCTCGACCAGGTGCACGGCACGCGGGTCGTCCGGCTCGACGCTTCCCATCTGGCCGCCGGCGCCGTGCCCGAGCGCGCCGACGCCAGCGTCACGACCGTGCCGGGCATCGCGTGCACCGTGCTCGTCGCCGACTGCCTGCCGGTGCTGTTCGCCACGCGCGACGGCCGCGCGGTCGGCGCCGCGCACGCGGGCTGGCGCGG
>DASVLN010000210.1:0-2626 GCA_036384855.1 Burkholderiaceae bacterium
ATGGCGCACGCCGGCCCCGTCCAGCGTCATGCGGCCGGCGGCCGCGGCGCCGGGGCGCACGGCCATGGCGGTCGGCGTGTCTCCGTGGGGCCGCGGGGCGACGGGATCGGCCTCGGACGGGGACGGCGCGCTGCGCCTGTCGCGGCTGCTCATGATGGAAGCTTCCCCTTGCAAGTCATCTCAGCCCCACAGCGGTGCGCGCACCGCGGCGGGCCAGGCGTCGAGGTCGAAGCCGTGCGCCTTGATCAGCGCGAGCGTCACGCGCTCCAGGCCGAAGCCCAGGCAGGCGGTGTGGGCGAGCGCGCCGTCGGGGCGACGGATGCCGAAGGTCGACGTGAAGTGCTCCTGGTGCCAGTTGAACGAGCAGACCGCGGTCGGCTTCCCGGCGGAGATCACGGGGACGACGATCTCGAACTTCAGCCGCTGGTCGCGCTGGCTGGTGGCCATCATGCGGCCGGCGCGGCCGAAGAACGGGTCGCTCGCGACGTCGCTGGCGGCCGGCAGGCCCAGGCCGCGCAGCAGCGCGAGGCCGCGCTCCAGCCACGCGTCGCGCCACGCCTGCACCGCCTCGGGCGCACCGACGCGGACGAACTCGCGCATGCGGAAGGACTGCAGGCGTGTCGGCTCGTCCGAGGGCTCGTGCCGATAGCACCAGTTGCGCGTCGTGACGAGCCGGCCCTGCGCGGGCACGAGGCCGCTGAACAGCGGATAGACCGGATAGCAGGCCGCCGGCAGCAGCATGGTCTCGGCGGGCTCGAGCAGGTGCTCCCAGCGCTGTCCCGCGTCGGCGAGCGCCGCGAGCTCGCGCGCGGTCTTCTCGTCGCCGAAGAAACTGTGGATGCTGCCCACCAGCTGCGGGAAGTTGCCGAGGTAGCCGAGGCGCTCGATCAGGGCGCGCGCGACGATGGGCGGGAAATGCAGCGGCTGCGCGCCGTCGCCGGCGGTCTCGCGCATGACGAGGGCGTCGAAGCGCTCGAGGATGTCCTCGAACTTCGCGGTGCGGCCGTCGCCGCCGCGCACGCCGGTCGGCAGGAGGAACCCGTGCTCGACCAGGCC
Organism: Burkholderiaceae bacterium; assembly: GCA_036384855.1. Taxonomy (GTDB): domain Bacteria; phylum Pseudomonadota; class Gammaproteobacteria; order Burkholderiales; family Burkholderiaceae_C; genus Scleromatobacter. The sequence continues at coordinate 1,057 of DASVLN010000210.1, forward strand.
GGCGCGGAAGGCGGCGGGGTCGTACGGATCCGGGGTCTCGTGCAGGCTCATTCCTGGTCGTCCTTGAACACCAGCAGCAGGTTGGCGCTCTGCGCGGCGATGCGGTCGTTGGAGATCATCAGCGCGGCCGACAGCGCGTCGCGGTAGTGGCGGCCGAGGCTGAACGGCGTGTCGTTCTTGTAGCCGAGGATGCCCACCACCTGCAGCGCGCCGTGCACGACCTCGGGCGCGCGCTCGGCGGCGGCGGTCTTCAGGCTGTTGAACTTGAGCGACCAGGCGATGCGCGAGAGCGGGTGCGGCTCGTCCGCGGCGGCGACGGCCGCGCCGGCCCGAGGCGCGACCGCGGTGGACGGCAGGGGCAGGGCGTCGACCTCCGCGGCGACCGACTGCCAGTGGTGGCGCATCGCCTGCAGGGTCGTCGTGAGCTCGGCCAGCCGCAGCGCCGTGGGCGGCGTGCTGCCCGGGTTGCGGCGCGCCTGGCCGCGGACGAAGGCGGCGGCGCGCGCGTGGGCGTCGGTGGCGATGCCCGTCCACAGCGCGGCCCACAGGACGTGCGACCAGGGCACCATCGTGAGCGCCGAGATGTCGGCGTAGTCCACCGGCAGGACCTGCGCGCGCGGCGCCGACGACTCGAGCCGGAAGCCCGGGCTGCAGGTGCCGCGCATGCCCAGCGTGTCCCAGCTGCCGACCTGGCGCAGCGTCGCGTCGGTCGCGCGCAGGAACGCGAGCACCTGGTCGCCCGGCGCGGCCTCGGCGTGGCGGCGGGCGGTGACGAGGATCGCGTCCGCATGCGCGCAGTACGAGCCGGTGGTCGCGTCCTTGGCGAGCAGGAAGCGCGCCGGGTCGTCCGCGGGTTCGATGGCGCAGATGCTGGTGCGGGTGTCGCCGAAGGTGCCGGCCTCCGAGGTCATCGACGCGAACAGGCGCTGCTCGGCCGCCAGCTCGCGCAGCACGGCCTCGAACTCGGCGCTGCCCGCGGCGTGGCGCGCGACGCAGGCGACCTGGATCGTGTGCATCGCGAGCACCATCGCGCTGGAGGCGCAGCCCTGCGCGAGCGCATGGCACAGCTGCCCCAGCTGCGCGAGGCCCAGCCCCGCGCCGCCGAGGCGCTCGGGCACGGCGGCCGACAGGACGCGCGCGGCACGCAGCGCGTCGACGGCCTCCTGCGGGAAGCGCGCCTGGGCATCGACGTCGGCGGCGGCGGGGGCCGCGATCTCCTTCGAGATGCGGCGCACCTCCTGCAGCAGTCGGGCGAAGTCCGGATTGGGCATGGCCGGTACTGTAGCCGCGGGGGCGGGCGGCTTCCCGCGTAATCCGACCAGAATATCGGCCGTGAACGACAAGGACGACGATTCCGTGCCCGATGCCACGACCCGCGCCGGGGTCGATACCCCACAGGGTGTCCAGCCCGACGTGACCTGGCTCGAGCCTGCCGGCCCCGCGCGCGCGGCCGTGCTGCTGCTGCACGGCCTGGACATGACGCCCGCACAGCTCGCGCCGCTGCTGCGATCGCTGCGGCTGCCCGCGTGGGTCGCGCTGCCGGCGGGGCCGGTCGAGCGCCCGGGCGGGC
>DASVLN010000211.1:0-11739 GCA_036384855.1 Burkholderiaceae bacterium
CGCGCGGCTCGGCGGCGGTGGCGGCCGCCTCGCGCACGCGCGCGAGCAGCGCGTCGATCGCGGTTCGCTCGTCGGCGGCGAGGAGGTCGCCGTCGGCCGCCAGCGCGGACTCGGTGGCGAGGATCATGCGCTGGGCCTCGACCTGCGCCTCGCGCAGGCTGCGGCGGGCCATGTCGGACTCGGCGGACGCGAAGCCTTCCCTGAGCATCGCGGCGACCTGCTCGTCGCCCAGGCCGTAGCTGGGCTTGACGACGATGGCCGCCTCGACGCCCGAGCCCTGCTCGCGCGCCGACACGCTCAGCAACCCGTCGGCGTCGACCTGGAAGGTGACGCGGATGCGCGCCGCGCCGGCGACCATCGGCGGGATGCCGCGCAGCTCGAAGCGCGCGAGCGAGCGGCAGTCGGAGACCAGCTCGCGCTCGCCCTGCACCACGTGCAGCGCCATCGCGGTCTGGCCGTCCTTGAAGGTGGTGAAGTCCTGCGCCTTGGCGGTCGGGATCGTCGAGTTGCGCTCGATGATGCGCTCGACCAGTCCGCCCATCGTCTCCAATCCCAGCGACAGCGGCGTCACGTCCAGCAGCAGCAGCTCGCCGCTGGCGGCGTTCCCGGCCAGGGCGTTGGCCTGGATCGCGGCACCCAGCGCGACGACCTCGTCCGGGTTCAGGTTGGTCAGCGGCGGGCGGCCGAAGAGCGCGCCGACGGCGGCGCGCACGGCCGGCATGCGCGTCGAGCCGCCGACCATCACGACGCCCTGGACCTCGTCCGCGCCGACCTTGGCGTCGCGCAACACGCGCTTGAGCAGGCGGATCGTCGTCGCCGTGAGCTCGGCGGTCGCGGCCTCGAGCTCGGCACGCGTGACCTCCATACGCCGGGGGGTACCGGCGACTTCAAACGCGACCTCGACGTGTTCGGCGTCGCTCAAGACCTCCTTGGCACGGCGCGCGGCCGCCTGCACGCCGCGGCGCTCGGCGGGAGCGAGCTGCTCCAGCGGCGGCAGGCCGGCACGGGCGAGCAACGCGCTCGCGAGGCGCTGGTCGTAGTCGTCGCCGCCCAGGGCCGAGTCGCCACCCGTGGCCACGACCTCGAACACACCGCGCGCCAGGCGCAGCAGCGAGACGTCGAAGGTGCCGCCGCCCAGGTCGTAGACCGCGTACAGGCCTTCGACGCCCTGGTCGAGGCCGTAGGCGATCGCCGCGGCGGTGGGCTCGTTGATCAGGCGCAGGACGTTCAGGCCGGCGAGCGTCGCGGCGTCCTTGGTCGCCTGGCGCTGGGCGTCGTCGAAATAGGCCGGCACGGTGATGACCGCGCCGTGGATCTCGTCGTCGAAGGTGTCCTCGGCGCGGAAGCGCAGCGTCGCCAGGATCTCGGCCGAGACCTCCACCGCCGTCTTCACGCCCGCGCGCGTGCGCAGGCCGACCATGCCCGGCTGGTCGACGAAGTCGTACGGCAGCCGGCCGTGGCCCGCGACGTCCGCCAGCGCGCGCCCCATGAAGCGCTTGGCCGAGACGATGGTGTTGGCGGCGTCCTCGCCCTGGGCCTCGACCGCGGCGTGGCCGACCTGGCGACGCTCGCCCTCGAGGTAGCGCACGACCGAGGGCAGGATCACGCGGCCCTGGTCGTCGGGCAGGCACTCGGCCACGCCGTGGCGCACCGCGGCCACGAGCGAGTGCGTCGTGCCGAGGTCGATGCCGACGGCGATGCGGCGCTGGTGCGGGTCGGGCGCCTGGCCGGGTTCGGAGATCTGGAGCAGAGCCATGGTGGAAACGGGAAGCGTGTCTCTTCGTTCTTGTCGGAATCGGGGCAGGCGTCAGTCCTGCAGCGCCTCGAGGCGGCGGTCGACGTCGGCCAGGAAGCGGTCGACGAACATCAGCCCGCGCACCGTCTGCGCGACGGCGGGCCAGTCGACCCCGCCGGCCTCGTCGATGCGCGCGCGCAGCTGCTCGAGCGTCGCCCGGCGCTGCGCCGCGACGGCGTCGGCGAGCGCCTCGACGGCGTCGGCGTCGCGGGCATCCTCGAGCGCCTCGCGCCATTCCATCTGCTGCATCAGGAACGCCGCGGGCATCGCGGTGTTGCTCTCGGCGGCGACATCGACCCCGTGCAGCGTGCAGAGGTAGGCCGCGCGGGAGAGCGGATCCTTGAGGCGGCGGTAGGCCTCGTTGATGCGGACGGCCCACTGCATCGCCAGGCGCTGCGCGGACGGCGACGCGCTCGCGTGGCGGTCGGGATGCGCAGCGCCCTGCAGCGCCTTCCAGGTCGCGTCGAGCGCGGCGAGATCGAGGCCGAAGCGCTCGGGCAGGCCGAACAGCGCGAAGTCGGTCGCGGAGAGATCGAGCGCGGTCAGGCGGTCGTCCATCGCTTCTCCATGAACACGGACGAACCGTTGTCCGGGTAGTCGCCGAACGGGCCGCGGCGCAGGTATCCGGTGCGCTCGTACAGCCGCACCGCCTCGACCTGGGGGTCGCCGGTCTCGAGCAGCGCCCGGTCGATGCCCTGGCCGCGCAGATGATCCTCGAGCGCCGCCAGCACCCGGCGGGCGATGCCCTGGCCGCGCCGCGCCGGCGAGACGAACATGCGCTTGATCTCGCCGTAGCGCGCGCCGCCGGTGCCGGCGTCACCGTCCATCACGCGCACCGCGCCGCAGCCGACGGCGTCCTCGCCGTCCCAGACGCCGAGGAAGGTCACCGTCGGGTGCTTGAGCGACTCGACGTCGAGCGCGTAGACCTCGTCGGGCGGATAGACCGAGTACAGGTAGGCGTCGAGCTGCTCGATCAGCGCGATGACGCGGGGATGGTCGGGAGGCGTGGGGCGAATGGTGAGGTTCATGGTGGCGGGGCAAGCACGATTCACGCCGCGCGCGGCCGCCGACGCGGTGCACCGGCACGCGCGGATCGGCCGCGCCGGCTCAGGAACGAAAAGGCGCGACCTCGGCCGCGCCCCCGTGCCTGTCGCGGCAGGCGGTTCAGACGCGGAAGGACTCGCCGCAGCCGCAGCGATCCTTCTCGCGCGGGTTGTGGAACTTGAAGCCCTCGTTGAGGCCCTCGCGCACGAAGTCCAGCTCCGTGCCGTCGATGTAGGGCAGGCTCTTCGGGTCGACGAGCACCTTCACGCCATGGCCCTCGAAGACGATGTCCTCGGGGGCGAAATCGTCCGCGTATTCGAGCTTGTAGGCGAGGCCGGAGCAGCCGGTCGTCTTCACGCCCAGCCGCACACCCACGCCGCGTCCGCGCTTGCTGAGGTAGCGCGTCACGTGCCGGGCCGCCGCTTCGGTCAGGGTCACCGCCATCGCGTCGGGCCTCAGGCGTTGGCCGGGGCCGTCTCGCTGGCCGCGGCCTGCGGCGCGGCGGCGCCGTGGCGCGTGCGGTAGTCGTTGACGGCGGCCTTGATCGCGTCCTCGGCCAGGATCGAGCAATGGATCTTCACCGGCGGCAGCGCCAGTTCCTCGGCGATCTGCGTGTTGCGGATGGACAGCGCCTCGTCGAGCGACTTGCCCTTCACCCACTCGGTCACGAGCGACGACGACGCGATCGCCGAGCCGCAGCCGTAGGTCTTGAAGCGCGCGTCCTCGATGAGCCCGGTCGCCGGGTCGACCTTGATCTGCAGCTTCATCACGTCGCCGCAGGCCGGCGCGCCGACCATGCCGGTGCCGACCGTCTCGTCGCCCTTGTCGAATCCGCCGACGTTGCGCGGGTTCTCGTAGTGGTCGATGACCTTGTTGCTGTAAGCCATGATGTCTACCCTCGGATGTCTTCGATGATGTTGCAGGTGCGGCGCGTCGATTGCGGCCGTCGGGGAGGCCGCGTCAGTGCGCCGCCCACTGGATCGAGTTGAGGTCGATGCCCTCGCGGTACATGTCCCACAGCGGGGACAGCTCGCGCAGGCGCGCGACCGTGTCCTTGAGCATGCGCACCGCGGAGTCGATCTCCTCCTCGGTGGTGAACCGGCCGATCGTCATGCGCAGCGACGAGTGCGCCAGCTCGTCGCTGCGGCCGAGCGCGCGCAGCACGTAGCTCGGCTCCAGGCTCGCGGACGTGCAAGCCGAACCGGAGGACACCGCGAGGCCCTTGACGCCCATGATGAGCGACTCCCCCTCGACGAAGTTGAACGACAGGTTCAGGTTGTGCGGCACTCGGCGCTCGAGGTCGCCGTTGACGAAGACCTGGTCGATGCCCGCGAGGCCGTCGTAGAGCCGCTTCTGCAGCGCGCGGATGCGCTCGCGCTCGGCGCCCATCTCCTCGCCGGCGATGCGGAAGGCCTCGCCCATGCCCACGATCTGGTGCGTGGGCAGCGTGCCGGAGCGCATGCCGCGCTCGTGGCCGCCGCCGTGCATCTGCGGCTCGATGCGCACGCGCGGCTTGCGGCGCACGTACAGCGCGCCGATGCCCTTCGGGCCGTACGTCTTGTGCGATGCCAGGCTCATCAGGTCGATCGGCAGCTTCGAGAGGTCGATGTCGACCTTGCCCGTCGCCTGCGCCGCGTCGACGTGGAAGATCATGCCGCGCTCGCGGCAGATCCGGCCGATCGACTCGACGTCCTGGATCACGCCGATCTCGTTGTTCACGAACATGACCGATGCGAGGATCGTGTCCGGGCGGATCGCCGCCTTGAACGCATCGAGGTCCAGCAGGCCGCTCTCCAGCACGTCGAGGTAGGTGACCTCGAAGCCCTGGCGCTCGAGCTCGCGCATCGTGTCGAGCACGCACTTGTGCTCCGTCTTGACCGTGATCAGGTGCTTCCCGCGGGTCTTGTAGAACTGCGCGGCGCCCTTCAGCGCGAGGTTGTTCGACTCGGTCGCCCCGGACGTCCACACGATTTCCCGCGGATCGGCGCCGATCAGGTCGGCGACCTGCTTGCGTGCGCGCTCCACCGCCTCCTCGGCCTCCCAGCCCCACGCGTGCGAACGCGACGCGGCGTTGCCGAAGTGCTCGCGAAGCCAGGGGATCATGGCGTCGACGACGCGCGGGTCGACGGGCGTCGTCGCGCCGTAGTCCATGTAGATCGGGAGATGCGGGGTCATGGGGCAGGAAGTCGTGGGATCTGGAAAAGGAACGGGCGCGTCAGGACGACGCGGTCACTTCGAGAACGCGTTGCCGAGCGCGAACACGGAGTTCGGCGCGTTGACCTTGATGGGCTTGACGACCGGCTGCGTCGAGATGGCCCGGCGCACGGGCACTTCCTCGATCGACACGCCCTTCGCGAGCTGCTCGTCGACGAGCTTCTTCAGCGAGATGGAGTCGAGGAACTCGATCATCTTCACGTTGAGGCTGGCCCACAGGTCGTGCGTCATGCAGCGACCGGTGTCGTCACCCATGCAGTTCTCCTTGCCGGCGCAGCCCGTGGCGTCGATCGGCTCGTCGACGGCGACGATGATGTCGGCCACCGTGATCGACTCGGCGCCGCGGCCCAGCGAGTAGCCGCCACCGGGGCCGCGCGTGCTCTCGACAAGCTCGTGGCGGCGCAGCTTGCCGAACAGCTGCTCGAGGTAGGACAGGGAGATCTGCTGGCGCTGCGAGATCGCCGCCAGGGCCACCGGACCATTGCTGGAGCGGAGAGCCAGATCGATCATCGCAGTGACGGCAAATCGGCCTTTGGTGGTCAGTCGCATGGGGTCTCTCCTGAGGCAATTGAGGCCACCCCACACGGGGTAACCCTGGGTTTTCAACGTGACTTGATTCCGAGCGTTTTAGTCGATTATGCCAGAAGCCTACCGATTTTGTCGAGATTGACCCTGGAGTCAATGCCCGAGGCCGGACGACCTCGGCGGCCGGGTGCGCGCTTGTTGCGCACTGCAGCACGACGCCCCGCGACTGTAACGACTAGGGAAAGCCCGCACCGCCAACGTCGCGATACCAGCGGGGTCAAGGGATCACGTAGCGATACCGAAAGACTCGGATACTCGACGCAGTTGCTCGGCTTCAGCTGCTCAGCCGCGGCCCAGTGTCGCGACGAAGGCGGCGCATGCCGCGTCGACGAGGTCGAGCACGCGCTCGAAGCCTTCCGCACCGCCGTAGTAGGGGTCGGGCACCTCGCGGGCGCCGGCGTGCGGCGCGAGGTCCAGCAGCAGCCCGAGGCGGGCGCGCGATCCGGCCGGGCGCAGGCGTGCCAGGTTCGCGAGGTTGTCCTCGTCCATCGCGAAGACGAAGTCGAAGCGGTCGAAATCCGCGCGTTCGACCTGACGGCCGCGCAGGTGCCGCATCGCCAGGCCGCGGCCCTCGCCGTGCGCGATCGCGCGCCGATCCGGCGGCGAGCCCACGTGGTAGTCCGCGGTGCCGGCGGAGTCGACCTCGACCAGCGCCTCCAGCCCCGCCTCCCGCACGTGCCGGCGCAGCATGGCCTCGGCCGTCGGCGAACGGCAGATGTTGCCGAGGCAGACCATGAGGACGCGGATGCGGCCGCCGGCTGCGGCGTGATCGGGCGCGGGAGCGCTCTCCGGGCTCATGCGCGGCGCGCCGCGCCCGCCGGCACCGCGACGTTCGCGTCGTGCGCGCCCCCGCCGCCGAAGGCCTGCTCCCGCAGCAGCGCGAGCTGGTCGCGCACGCGCGCGGCCTTCTCGAACTCGAGGCTCTTGGCGTGCTCGAGCATCTGCTTCTCGAGCGCCTTGATGCGCTTGCCGAGATCCTTCTCGCTCATCGCCTCGACTTCGGCGGCCTGCTGCGCGAACTTCAGGTCGTCCTTGCCGGAACGCTCCGCGGCCACGCCGTCGATCAGGTCGCGGATGGTCTTGCGGATACCCTTCGGGGTAATGCCCATCGCGGCGTTGTGCGCCATCTGCTTCGCGCGCCGGCGCTCGGTCTCGTCGATGGCCCGCCGCATCGAGTCGGTCATCCTGTCGGCATACAGGATCGCCATGCCGTTGACGTTGCGCGCCGCGCGGCCGATGGTCTGGATGAGGCTGCGCTCGGCGCGCAGGAAGCCCTCCTTGTCGGCATCCAGGATCGCCACCAGCGAGACCTCGGGGATGTCCAGGCCCTCGCGCAGCAGGTTGATGCCCACCAGCACGTCGAAGGTGCCCAGGCGCAGGTCGCGCAGGATCTCGACGCGCTCGACGGTGTCGATGTCGGAGTGCAGGTAGCGCACCTTCACGCCGTTCTCGGTCAGGTACTCGGTCAGCTGCTCGGCCATCTTCTTGGTGAGCGTCGTCACGAGCACGCGGTCGCCGGCGTCCGTGCGCTCGCGGATCTCCTGCAGCACGTCGTCGACCTGCGTCGTCGCGGGACGCACCTCGACCACGGGGTCCACCAGGCCGGTGGGACGCACGAGCTGCTCGACGACCTGTCCGGCATGCTGCTTCTCGTAGTCCGCGGGCGTGGCCGTGACGAACACGCACTGGCGCATCTTGCGCTCGAACTCCTCGAACTTCAGCGGCCGGTTGTCCAGCGCCGACGGCAGGCGGAAGCCGTAGTCGACCAGCGTCTGCTTGCGCGCGCGGTCGCCGTTGAACATGCCGCCGATCTGGCCCATCATCACGTGGCTCTCGTCGATGAACATGATCGCGTCCTTGGGCAGGTAGTCGACCAGCGTGGGCGGCGGCTCGCCGGGCTTCGAGCCGGACAGGTGGCGCGTGTAGTTCTCGATGCCCTTGCAGTGGCCGACCTCCTGCAGCATCTCGAGGTCGAAGCGCGTGCGCTGCTCGAGCCGCTGCGCCTCCACGAGCTTGCCGGCCTTGACGAAGTCGTCGAGGCGCCAGCGCAGCTCCTCCTTGATGCCTTCGACCGCCGCCAGCACGCGCTCGCGCGGCGTGACGTAGTGGCTCGAGGGATAGATCGTGAAGCGCGGCACCTTCTGGCGCACCTGGCCGGTGAGCGGATCCATCAGCTGCAGCGACTCGACCTCGTCGTCGAACAGCTCGATGCGCACGGCGAGCTCCGAGTGCTCCGCCGGGAAGACGTCGATCGTGTCGCCGCGCACGCGGAAGCTGCCGCGCGAGAAGTCGGTCTCGTTGCGCGTGTACTGCATGCGGATCAGCTGCGCGATGACCTCGCGCTGACCGAGCTTGTCGCCGTTGCGCAGGATGAAGCGCATCTGCGTGTAGTCCTCGGGCTTGCCGATGCCGTAGATCGCCGACACGCTCGCCACGATGATGGTGTCGCGGCGCTCGAGCACGCTCTTGGTCGCCGACAGCCGCATCTGCTCGATGTGCTCGTTGATCGACGAGTCCTTCTCGATGAACAGGTCGCGCTGCGGGACGTAGGCCTCGGGCTGGTAGTAGTCGTAGTAGCTGACGAAGTACTCGACGGCGTTCTTCGGGAAGAACTCGCGGAATTCGCTGTACAGCTGCGCGGCGAGCGTCTTGTTGGGCGCGAAGACGATCGCCGGACGCCCCATGCGGGCGATGACGTTGGCCATCGTGTAGGTCTTGCCCGAGCCCGTGACGCCCAGCAGCGTCTGGTAGGTCAGGCCGTCCTCGATGCCCTCGCACAGGCCCGCGATCGCGGTCGGCTGGTCGCCGGCGGGCGGGTACGGCTGGAACAGCTGGAACGGCGAGTCCGGGAAACTGACGAACTCACCCTTCGGCGGTTCCTGCGGCTCGCCGCTCGACGACGCGTGGGCCAGCGCGGCGGGCGACGGCTCGTCCGGCATGACCTCTTGACGATTCGGCATGGGGTATTCCCTCAGAAGGCGCTTAAAATCGACGCGCTGCAGCTCCGCACCACGAGTGCGCCGACGAACCTGACAGCGTAGCGCACCCCGGACGCCATTCGCGTCGCGCCGGCCGCGCGACCCCCGCAACTGCCGTCGTTCACCGGCTTTTCAAGCCACATCCTGGAAGCTCCATGTCCCTGTTTGCCGCCGTCGAACTCGCCCCGCGAGACCCGATCCTGGGCCTGAACGAACAGTTCAACGCCGACCCCAATCCCGCCAAGGTCAACCTGGGCGTGGGCGTGTACACCGACGAGAACGGCAAGCTGCCGCTGCTGGGCTGCGTGGCCGCGGCCGAGAAGCAGCTCGTCGACGCCCAGAAGGCGCGCGGCTACCTGCCCATCGACGGCATCGCCGCGTATGACAAGGCCGTGCAGGGCCTCGTGTTCGGCGCGGACAGCGCGGTGGTGAAGGACGGCCGCGTGGCGACCGTGCAGGCGCTCGGCGGCACCGGCGGCCTGAAGGTCGGCGCGGACTTCCTGAAGCGCCTGCGCCCGGACGCGACCGTGCTGATCAGCGACCCGAGCTGGGAGAACCACCGCGCGCTGTTCACGCAGGCCGGCTTCCCGGTCGAGACCTACCCGTACTACGACGCCGCGAAGCGTGGCATCGCCTTCGACGCGCTGGTCGCGAAGCTCGAGGCCTCGCCCGCCGGCACGGTCGTCGTGCTGCACGCCTGCTGCCACAACCCGACCGGCTACGACCTTGCGCCGGCGCAGTGGGACAGGATCATCGCCGTCGTGAAGGCGCGCGGCCTCGTGCCCTTCCTCGACATGGCCTACCAGGGCTTCGGCTCGGGCCTGGCCGAGGACGGCGCGGTCGTGCAGCAGTTCCTCGCCGCCGGCCTGGACTTCTTCGTCTCGACCTCCTTCTCGAAGAGCTTCTCGCTCTACGGCGAACGCGTCGGCGCGCTGAGCGTCGTCTGCGCGAGCAAGGACGAGGCGTCGCGCGTGCTGTCGCAGCTGAAGATCATGATCCGCACGAACTACTCCAACCCGCCGACGCACGGCGCGCAGGTGGTCGCGACCGTGCTGACGACGCCCGCGCTGCGCGCCCAGTGGGAACAGGAGCTCGCCGGCATGCGCGACCGCATCAAGCGCATGCGCCGCGCGCTGGTCGAGCGGCTCGCCGCGGCCGGCGTGAAGGGCGACCTCGGCTTCATCGTCGAGCAGAACGGCATGTTCAGCTACTCGGGCCTGTCTGCGGCCCAGATGCAGCGCCTGCGCTCGGAGTTCGGCGTCTACGGCGTCGACTCCGGCCGCATCTGCGTCGCCGCGCTGAACGAGCACAACCTGGCCTACGTCGCCAAGGCGATCGCGGCGGTCTCGGCCTGAGCGAAGCGCCTTCGCCCCATCCCCAGCCCCGACGCGATCGCCTCGGGGTTTTTTTTCGCCACTCGGCGACCGCACCCGACGGGATCGGGCCATGGCGCCTTCTCCGACACGGAAACCGCCGCTGTTCCGTCGATCGACGCACCGCTGGCGGCGCATAGTCGAGGCGGGCGTCGCTTTTGCGCCCGGGGCAAGCATGCGCCGCGGAATCGGCGTACTATTCCTCGGATTGCTGCGCCGCAGCAATTAAGCCGCCGAACGAAATCGTCAAGAATCCGTTCAGCTCGACGGCACAATCGCTGCTCAACCGTCCCGTCGCGTCCGAAAGGCCAGGTTTCCCGTCATGCTGTACCAACTCTACGAAACCCAGCGCGCGCTGATGGCGCCGTTCGCCGATTTCGCCGAGGCGACCGCCAAGCTCTACAAGCACCCGCTGTCGCCGTTCACGCACGTCCCCGGCGCGCACCGCCTGGCCGCGGCCTTCGAACTGGTGCACCGGCTCGGCATGGACTACGAGAAGCCGGCGTTCGACATCCAGACCGTGGCCAGCGGCGGCGTCAAGGTCGCCGTGCAGGAGCAGGTCGCCATCGAGAAGCCGTTCTGCCGCCTGCTGCGCTTCAAGCGCTTCACCGACGATGCCGCCACGCTCGAGCGCATGCGGGCGCAGCCGACGGTGCTGGTCGTGGCGCCGCTGTCCGGTCACCACGCGACGCTGCTGCGCGACACCGTGCGCAGCCTGCTGCAGGACCACAAGGTCTACATCACCGACTGGACGGACGCGCGCATGGTGCCGGTCGAGGCCGGCCCGTTCCACCTCGACGACTACATCCGCTACGTGCAGGAGTTCGTCCGCCACATCGGGGCCGACGTGCACGTGATCTCGGTGTGCCAGCCGACGGTGCCGGTGCTCGCGGCGATCTCGCTCATGGCCAGCGCGGGCGAGGCCACGCCGCTGAGCATGACGATGATGGGCGGCCCGATCGATGCCCGCAAGTCGCCCACCGCCGTGAACAACCTGGCAATGAACCGCAGCTACGAGTGGTTCGAGAACAACGTGATCTACCGCGTGCCGCAGAACTACCCCGGCTCGCAGCGGCAGGTCTACCCGGGCTTCCTGCAGCACACCGGCTTCGTGGCGATGAATCCCGACCGCCACGCCTCCTCGCACTACGACTACTTCCTCGACCTGGTGCGCGGCGACGAGGACTCCGCCGAGGCGCACCGCAAGTTCTACGACGAGTACAACGCCGTGCTCGACCTGCCGGCCGAGTACTACCTCGACACGATCCGGACCGTGTTCCAGGACTTCGCGCTCGTCAACGGCAGCTGGGAAGTCGATGGCAAGCTGGTGCGCCCGCAGGACATCGAGGACAGCGCGCTGCTGACGGTCGAGGGTGAACTCGACGACATCTCGGGCGCGGGCCAGACGCGCGCGGCCCACGGGCTGTGCACCGGCATCCCCGCCACGCGCCAGTTCCACTACGACGTGCCCGGCGCTGGCCACTACGGCATCTTCTCCGGCCGGCGCTGGCGCGAGCTGGTCTACCCGCAGGTGCGCGACTTCATCGCGCGCTTCGAGAAGGAGCGCCAGGGCGACCGCGCGGTCACCCCGGCCGTGAAGGCGCAGGCCACGCGCGCGGTCAGGAAGGCCAAGGCGAGCGTGCCGGCCGCGGCGCCCGCGACCGAGGTCAAGGCGACGACGCCGGCCAGGAAGGTGCGCCACACGGCCACCAAGGTTGCGCCGGCGAGCGCGGGCGTGCCGGTGGCCGGC
>DASVLN010000212.1:0-2343 GCA_036384855.1 Burkholderiaceae bacterium
GTTCGCAGGACGCAAGCAAGTCGTGATCGACGCGCCGGGCGTCGCCGCGGCCGATGCATGCGCGACCGCAGGTGTTCGCCGATCGCCTGTCGTCCGTCGCCGTTGGCCGATCGCCGACGGGCGTCCGCGCACCCCGCGCCGCCTCGGTGCGTGGTGCCGGCGGGGCGAGTCGTTCCCGGAACTCGTCAGCGTGGCCAGAGGCGATCGACCAGCTCGTCCACGGCCAGCCGCCGCCCGGCCTGGCGGCCCGCCTCGCGCCATTCGGGCGGCACGGGCGCGACCCTGGCGCTCGGCCGGCCGCCCCACAGGCTGACGCGCAGGGCGAACACGATCTCGTCGCGCGCCACGGGCGTCGGCCGGACGGCGGCGATGGCCTCGGACAGCGCGGTCGCCGTTTCGGGCATCAGCGGCACGGCGAAGTCGAACCAGGTGCGCGACTGGCCGCCGGGCCGCGCCGCGACGACGATGAAGCCCGCGTCGGGCAGTTGCCGCGGATGCGCGCGCATCGTCTCCGCGGCCGCCTCGCCCAGTCGCTTGACGTAGTCGGCGAGGCCGTCCGCACCGCCATCGACGCGCTGCTCGATGACCGCGCCCGGCTCCAGCAGCACGATGTCGAGCTGTCGAAGCGGCTCGACCGCCTGCGCCGGCATCGCGGCGGCGGCGGCCAGGGACGCGAGCGCGAGCCCCCTGGCGACGCAACGACGCAAGGGCGCGCGATCGAGGCAGCGAGGACGAAGGGGCGACGGCATGGCAGGACGGACCGGGGCAGGGCGCGCGGGCGCCGATGCGGGATTGTCACATCGGGCGAGCGCCGGGCAGTGGGCCGACCGCCGGCGGCCCGGGCTTCGTCGACGCCGCGCGGCGCGATCGGTTCCAATACGGCCATGCGATCCTCGAATCCCAACGGCGGCCTCGTCTACTCGACCGACGCCGGCCGCATGTGCCCCGGCTGTCGCCGTCCCGTCGCCCAATGCGCCTGTCGACAGGCCGCGCCGCCCGCGGGCGACGGCGTCGTGCGCGTCTTCTTCGAGACCAAGGGGCGCGGCGGCAAGGGCGTGACGGTGGTGCGCGGGCTGGGCCTCGACGACGCCGGGCTCGCGCCGATCGCCAAGCAGCTGAAGGCCGCCTGCGGCGTCGGCGGCACCGTGAAGGACGGCGCGATCGAGCTGCAGGGCGAGCACCGCGACCGCGTCGTGGCGCTGCTGCAGTCGCAGGGGCGGACGGTCAGGAAGGCGGGCGGGTGATGGGCGCCCACCTCGAACCGGGCCGCGCATCACCGGCCGGGCACCCGCGGCGACTGGGCGCGCCGTTCTCCGGCGCGTTGCGCAGCTTCAGCTTCTGGATCGCGAACGGCACGCTCGGCCTGCCGCTGCTGGAAGGCATCGACTACTGGCCCGCGCTGCGCGAGTCGCCGAGCCTCCTCGAGGAGACGTACGCGATCTTCGCCAACGTCCTGGAATTCGATGCCACCGGCACGCCGGTGAACGCGAAATATGCCGAATACCGCGCGGCGCAGTGCATCCGGCGCTGGTGCGACCCGGCGTACGAGGTGGTGCCGCCGTTCGAGGACTGGGAGACCGCGCTGCATGCGCCGCCGTCGCGCAGCGACGCGAAGCCCTGGCCGCCCGGCGTGCCCCGGCCGTGATGCGGGCGGAAACATCCCGACACCGTCGCCCGCAACGGGTCGCCCGCCCGCGTCGCTAAACTGCGGCGCGCCATGAGCTCGCCCCACACCACCGCCGCCCTGCATCGTCTCCGGCCGCTCGCGCTCGCCGCCGCGCTGGCGGGGGCACTCGTCGGCTTCGGGCCCGCCCGTGCCACGGACGCGCTCTCGGCCGCCATCCCGTCCGACCTGCCCGACGCCCGCCTCGACTTCGGCGACCGCCACGTCGGCCTGCCCGCGGTCGGCCGCTGGACGCTGGTGCAGCGCGAGGAGCGGCCGCTCGCGGAGCGCCGCGACAAGGGCTCGGTCCACGAGACCTGGGCCGTCGCGATGGACGGCCCGCGCGTGCGCATGGTGGTCCGGCTGATGATGCCGAGCGCCGGCGCGCATCGCACGCGCCGCGGCGTCCTGTCGCCGTGCCTGGAGCCGGAAGGCATCCTGCGCGAGGATCTCTCGAGCAGGGCCGGCCTGCCCGAGTGCCTCGCGATCTTCGGCCACGAGAACCTGCGCGGCATCTTCCGCCGCCGGGCGCAGCCGACCGCGAGCTGGATCGCGGCGCATGCCGAGGTCGATCCCTCCGCGCCGGCGGTCGAGTTCGCGTACACCAAGCGCGCCGACACGGCATTCGGCTCGGTGCGCATCTTCACGACCACCGACGCGTTCCCCGCCGACGACGACGC
>DASVLN010000213.1:0-2526 GCA_036384855.1 Burkholderiaceae bacterium
CGCCGGCGCGGCCAGCAGGCCGATGGGCTGCGCCGGCTCGCCGCTGAGCGTGACCAGCGCCTCGGCGAGCCGCCGATCCTTCACCGCGAGGCTCGCGCCGAAGCGGGTGCCGGCGCGCGCGGGCGCTGCGGCCGGGTGATCGAGGTCGTAGCTGCGCGTCATCCAGACGCTGCCCGACTTCTTGGGCCAGCCCTGCAGCCAGCCGCGCGCCATCGACAGGTCCTGGTCGACGTAGATGAACGGACAGTAGAAGCAGCGCCCGCCGGCGCGCTCCACCTCGACGAGCGCGATGAACTCGCGGTACTGCGCGTAGGCCGGGTCGAGCAGCTCGCTGCCGTCGGAGGTGGACTGCCATTCGCAGAAGTGCGCGGCGCCAGCGCCGGTGGCGGTGCCCAGGCCCTCTGGCAGCAGCTCCTGCGCCCTGGCCGCATCGAGCCGGAAGGCCAGGGACATCAACTGGCCCGCGTAGTGCCAGGGCGGGGGCGGGATCAGCGCCGAGCGGCCCGACGGGGTGTACGGAGGCGTGAAGCCGGAAAGCATGGTGCGGGTTCCTTCGTTGTTCGATGAAGACCCATGCTATTGCGGTCGACCGGGAAATGCCTGCCTTTCTCTGCCAGGATCGGCGGGATTCGAGGCATGCGAACTATGATTCCTAGCCTCGAATTGGAATGCTCATGCCTCGCACCCTCGACAACCACGATTCCCGCATCCTGCGCGCGCTCCAGGACGACGGCCGCCTGACGGTCGCCGAGCTCGCCGAGAAGGTGCACCTGTCGACCTCGCCGACCTGGCGCCGCGTCAAGCGGCTGGAGGACGAGGGCGTGATCGTCGGCTACCAGGCGATGCTGGATCGCCGCGCGCTCGGCTGGGGCGTGCTGGCATTCGTGATGGTGACGATCGGCGACCACGGCGACGCGGAGGCGCGCGCGTTCGAGCAGGCCGTCGGCGACCTGCCCGAGATCGTCGCGTGCTGGAGCATCGCCGGCAGCTCGGACTTCCTGCTGCAGGTCGTCGGCCAGGATCTCGATACCTACGCCGACTTCGCGATGACCATCGTCCGCCGCCTGCCCGGCATCAAGGCGATGCAGACGATCCTGACGCTCAAGGAGGTCAAGGCGCCCATGCCCTGGCCCGTGCCGCGGGCCGCCTAGACCCGGACCGCGGCGGTGGCAGCCGGCTTGCGCACGAGGAAGATCCCGACCGCCGCCAGCAGGCAGGCGGCGCCCGCGGCGTACAGCGCCGGGCTGTACGAGGCCATGACGGTGCGTGCGAGGCCCGCGCCGTAGGCCGCCACCGCGCCGCCGAGCTGGTGGCCGGCGAAGATCCAGCCGAAGATCATCGCGGCGCGCTGCTTGTCGAACGTGGCGGCCGAAAGCTTGACCGTCGGCGGCACCGTGGCGACCCAGTCCAGGCCGTAGAAGACGGCGAACAGCGACAGCCCGATTAGCGTGAAGCCCGAATGCGGCAGCCACAGCAGCGACAGCCCGCGCAGCCCGTAGTACCAGAACAGCAGCTTGCGGTTGTCGAAGCGGTCGGACAGCCAGCCCGAGGCGATCGTGCCGACGAAGTCGAACGCGCCGATCGTCGCCAGCACCGAGGCCGCGGGCACGGGCGACAGGCCGTAGTCGCCGCACAGCGAGATGAAGTGGGTCTGGATCAGGCCGTTGGTCGACAGCCCGCAGACGAAGAACGTGCCGAACAGCACCCAGAACGTGAGGCTGCGAGAGGCCGCCGCCAGGGCCCGCACGGGCTCCGCGAAGCCGGGCTTCCAGCGCCGGGCCGGGGCGTCGGCGCGCACGGGATCGGCGCCGAACGGATGCAGGCCGAGCTCGTCCGGATGGTCGCGCAGCAGGCAGAACGCCAGGCCCGCGACGACGAGGCACATCGCGAACGACGGCAGCACCGCCACGCGCCAGCCGTGGCGCTCGATCAGGGCGGCGGCGATCGGCAGGAACACGAGCTGGCCGGTCGCGGAGCTCGCGGTCAGCAGGCCCAGCACCAGGCCCTTGCGCTGCTCGAACCACCGGTTGGCGACGGTCGCGCCCAGCACCAGCGCGGTCATGCCCGAGCCGACGCCCAGCACGACGCCCCACAGCACGACGAGCTGCCACAGCGCCGTCATGCGCGTGGCCAGCGCGAGGCCCAGCGCGATCAGCGACAGCGCGCCGCACACGATGCGCCGCAGGCCGTAGCGCTCCATCAGCACCGCGGCGAACGGGCCGATGAGGCCGTAGAGCATGAAGCGCAGCGCGAGCGCCGACGACACCTGCTCGGTCGTCCAGCCGAACTCGGCGGAGATCGGCCGCAGGAACGCGCCGGGCAGGCCCAGCGCGGCCGAGGAGCTGAGCATGGTCAGGAAGGCGAGGGCGGCGACGATCCACGAGAAGTGGACGCCGCGGCGGCCCAGCCATCGGGCGACGGGCGTGGCGAACACGGCTCAGGCCTCCTTGCGGGCGGGGCGGCGCGCGCGTTGGCGTGCCGGGGCGGCGGGCACGGTCGCGGGCGATGGTTCGGGCAGCAGCCGCT
>DASVLN010000214.1:0-3839 GCA_036384855.1 Burkholderiaceae bacterium
GGCGGGCGTGCCGGGTCTCGTGGCGAGCGCTGCACGCGGCGTTCGGGCGCGGCGATCTCGGCGGTCGGGGCGTCCGCCGGGGCGGCAGGCGCCGTGGCGGCGGGACGGGGAGGACGGGTGGGCGAATTCACGAGCCCGCGATTATCGCAAGACCGACGCGCGCGCCGGGCGCGGCCCTCGCGGGGTCATGGGGCGGTGTTGCACAATGCCGGGCTGACGTTTGACGACAAGGCCGCCCACCGCGCCCGACATGAGCCTCGACCTGGTCTTCCCCCACACCTTCGTGCCGTGGTTCCGCGCCGTGGCACCGCACATCCACGCCTACCACGGCAAGACCTTCGTCGTGGCGATCACGGGCGAGGCGATCGCCGCGCACAAGCTCAACGCCCTCGCGCAGGACCTCGCCATCCTGCATGCGATGGGCATGAAGCTGGTGCTCGTGCACGGCTTCCGGCCGCAGGTCAACGACCAGCTCAAGGCCAAGAACCACCCGGCGCGCTACAGCCACGGCATCCGCATCACCGACGCGTTCGCGCTCGACTGCGCGCAGGAGGCCGCGGGCCAGCTGCGCTTCGAGATCGAGGCGGCGTTCTCGCAGGGCCTGCCCAACACGCCGATGGCCAACGCGACCGTGCGCGTGGTGTCGGGCAACTTCCTGACCGCCCGGCCGGTGGGCATCGTCGACGGCGTCGATTTCATGCACAGCGGCGTCGTGCGCAAGGTCGACGGCGCGGCGATCCGCAGCGCGCTGGACATCGGCGCGGTCGTCCTGCTGTCGCCGTTCGGCTTCTCGCCCACCGGCGAGGCCTTCAACCTGACGATGGAGGAGGTCGCGACCTCCACCGCCGTGGCGCTGCAGGCCGACAAGCTGCTCTTCCTGACCGAGGTGCCGGGCATCCACGAAGTGCAGGGCGACCCCGAATCGCCGATCGACACCGAGCTCGCCCTGGCCGACGCCGAGCGCCTGGTCGCCACCCTGCCGGCGCCTACGGTGCCGACCGACACCACGTTCTACCTGCAGCATTGCGTCAAGGCCTGCCAGGGCGGCGTCGAGCGCTCGCACATCCTGCCGTTCTCGGTGGACGGCGCGCTGCTGATGGAGATCTTCACGCACGACGGCATCGGCACGATGGTCGTCGACGAGAAGCTCGAGAGCCTGCGCGAGGCGACGTCCGACGACGTGGGCGGCATCCTGCACCTGATCGAGCCGTTCGAGCGCGACGGCACGCTGGTCAAGAGGAGCCGCACGGAAATCGAGCGCGACGTCGGCACTTATACCGTCATCGAGCACGACGGAATCATTTTCGGCTGCGCCGCGCTGTATCCCTACCCCGAGGCCGGCACCGCGGAATTGGCGGCGCTCACGGTATCCCCCCAGGTGCAGAGCCAGGGCGACGGCGAGCGTATCCTCAAGCGAATCGAGCAGCGCGCCAAGGCGCTCGGCCTGAAGTCGATATTCGTGCTGACCACGCGCACGATGCATTGGTTCATCAAGCGCGGCTTCGAGCAGGTCGATGCCGATTGGCTGCCCGAGGCGCGCAAGAAGAAATACAACTGGGACCGGCGCTCGCAAGTACTGGTCAAGAAACTGCCCTGAACACTGGAGCTCCGTCATGCCCCGCACCGTCCAATGCGTCTACCTCAAGCGCGAGGCCGAAGGTCTCGACTTCCCCGTCTACCCGGGCGAGCTCGGCAAGCGCATCTACGACAACGTCAGCAAGGAAGCCTTCGAGGCGTGGAAGCGCCACCAGACGATGCTCGTCAACGAGAATCGGCTGAACCTCGCCGACGCGCGCGCCCGCCAGTATCTGGCGCGCCAGATGGAACAATTCTTCTTCGGCGGCGGCGCGGAGCAGCCCGCCGGATACGTCCCGCCCACGGCCTGAACGACGACCCGCGATACCGGTCGCGTACGCGTTTCTCCTGCTCGGCCCCGAGAAATATTCCTGCGCCATCGTGTATATTGATTCGGCGTGGCCGCGCCTCGTGCGAAGTGTCACGCTCCTTCCCGTGCGCGAGTTTCTGGTCGCGAATTTCGCGATAAGATGTTTCAGTTGCCGAATTGACACGAGGATTTGAGACATGTCTTCCTTGCAGGAACTGCTGGCCCAGAAGGCCGAAATCGACCGCCAGATTTCCGATGCCCGCCGCCAGGAACGCAACGAAGCGATCTCCAAGGTTCGCGCGCTGATGGCCGAGCACGGCCTGACCGCCGCCGATCTCGCCGCCAAGGCGCCCACCGCCCGGGCGAGCACCAGCGGCCGCAAGGTCGCCGCCAAGTACCGCGATCCGGTCAGCGGCCAGACCTGGACCGGACGCGGCCTGAAGCCGAAGTGGCTCGCCGCCGCGCTGGAGTCGGGCAAGCAGCTGGCCGACTTCGCGGTCTGACGCGCGCGGGCCCGGGCGCCCGCCGGCCGCCTCGCCCTTTCCTGTCGAGCGCCTGCGGGCGCTCGATGCGTTTGCGGCGCGCGTCGCGCCACGCCGCCCTGCCCTACACTGCCCCGGTGATTCCTGGCTCCTTCCTGCAAGACCTGCTCGCGCGCATCGACGTCGTCGAGCTGGTCGGCCGCACCGTCCAGCTGAAGAAGGCCGGCATCAACTACAAGGGCCTGTGCCCGTTCCACGGCGAGAAGTCGCCCAGCTTCATCGTCAGCCCGACGCGCCAGACCTACCACTGCTTCGGCTGCGGGGTCCACGGCGACGCGATCCGCTTCCTGGTCGAGCAGCACGGCATGGGCTTCGTCGACGCGGTCAAGGAGCTGGCGCAGCAGGTCGGCATGGCCGTTCCCGAGGACGACGCCACGCCCGAGGAGCGCGCCGAAACCGCCCGCAAGCGTGAGCAGAGCGCCTCGCTGACCGACGTGCTCGCGCGCGCCTGCGAGCATTACAAGGCGCAACTGCGCGCCTCGCCGCGGGCGATCGACTACCTCAAGGGCCGCGGCCTGAGCGGCGAGATCGCGGCACGCTTCGCGCTCGGCTACGCGCCTGACGGCTGGCGCACGCTGGCGAGCGCCTTCCCGCGCTACGACGACCCGCTGCTGGTGGAGTCGGGGCTCGTGATCGTCTCCGGAGACGACCCGGCGACGCAGAAGCGCTACGACCGCTTCCGCGACCGCGTCATGTTCCCGATCCGCAACGTCAAGGGCGAGATCATCGGCTTCGGCGGCCGGGTGCTGGACAAGGGCGAGCCGAAGTACCTGAACTCGCCGGAGACGCCGGTCTTCGTCAAGGGTCGCGAGCTCTACGGCCTGTTCGAGGCCCGCCAGGGGCTGCGCGAGCGCGGCTACGTGCTCGTCACCGAGGGCTACATGGACGTCGTGGCGCTGGCGCAGCTGGGCTTTCCCAACGCCGTCGCGACGCTCGGGACGGCCTGCACGGCCGAGCACGTGCACAAGCTGCTGCGCTTCACGGACAAGGTGGTCTTCAGCTTCGACGGCGACGCCGCCGGGCGCCGCGCCGCGGGCCGCGCGCTCGAGGCCGCCCTGCCCCACGCGAACGACACGCGCAGCTTCCGCTTCCTCTTCCTGCCGCCCGAGCATGACCCGGACAGCTACATCCGCGAGCACGGCGCCGCCGCCTTCGAGCAGTATGTCCAGAAGGCGCTGCCGCTGTCCCAGCAGCTCATGGAGATGGCCGCCCAGGATTGCGACATGGCCACCGTCGAGGGCCGCGCCCGCATGCTCGCGCAGGCCCGGCCGCTGTGGAGCGCCCTGCCCGACGGCGCGCTGCGGCGCCAGATGCTGGCCGAGCTGGCCGCCAAGGGCCACCTGCCCACGGACGAGCTCGACCGGCTGTGGCAGAACGGACGCCAGGGTGGGCGCGGGGCCGGCCGGGCGGGC
>DASVLN010000215.1:0-3243 GCA_036384855.1 Burkholderiaceae bacterium
AGCGTGCTGGTGGGCGTCGCGCATCGCGTCGACGCCGAATGGGCCATCGTCGACCTGCGCAGCGGCGCGACGCGGCTGCTCCCGCGCAGCCGTGCGAACCCGCACCAGGGCGGCTGGGACCTGTGGTGGGCGAGCGCGCCGGTGGCGCAGACGCTGCTGCGCGTCAACAGCCTGGGCGACGTCGAGTTCCTCGACCGCGACTCGCTGCGGCCGGTCGGCGGCTTCTCGCTCGCCTCCCTACCCGGCACCCGGCGACCCCAGTTCTTCGGCGACGTCAAGCTCTCGCCCGACGGCCGCTACGTGCTGACGTACTGGAAGCGCGACATCCGCCAGGAGGATCCGGAGCTGGTGATCTTCGACCGCCAGGGACGCATCGTCGAGAGCGGCTCGCCGCTGGACTACGAGCCGCTGCCGCTGCTCGGCGCCTTCGACTGGCTGCCCGACGGCCGCTACCTCTACCTCGCCGGCAAGCGCATCGCGGTGCGCCAGATCGGCAATCCGAAGTACCTCGTCGCGCCGCTGCGCCTGCCGCCCGACGTCGACGTCAACCACGCGAGCGTCGCCGTCAGCCCCGACGGCCGCCACCTCGCGCTGGCGCTCGCGCACGACATCGTCAATGGCCAGCGGGTGCGCGTCGGCTACAACCTCCTGTTCCTGTCGGCCCTGGACGGCACCGGCCTGCACCAGGTGACGCAGCCTTCGGCCATCATGCTGGATCACGGCATCAGCATGGGCCACACCGATCCGGTCTGGTCGCCCGACGGCCGCTGGGTCGCGTTCACGCCGCGCCAGGGCGGGGCCTACGGCGCCGCGCATTACGGCAATCCCTGCGTGGACGTGCTCGCGCTGCCCGTCGACACCGGCCTGGCCACCATCGACGGCCTGCGCGACCCGCCGTCCCTGCAACTGCAGGCCGGCGGCGCGCCCGTGGTCTCGTGCAGCACGGTGCAGTGGGTCACGCCCTGAGCAACCGGCGCCTCGCATAGGGCGGCGGGTATCGGCGGCGCGCGGCGGCGCCCCTGGGAACGCTCCCAGGCTGGGAACGCTCCCAGCTGGTGGCCCTCCCGGCCATCGGACACACTGCGGCCCGACCCCAACGTTCAGCATGAGGAGAGGGCCCCCAGGGCACGGGCCCCGATCGATGGACCTGACGCAGTTCTCGCCGTCCTCGGCGCTGGTGACCGTCGTGTTGCTGGCGCTGGCGCCGTTCGTGGCGGTGATGGTCACCTCCTTCACCAAGATCGTCGTGGTGCTGAGCCTGCTGCGCAACGCCCTGGGGCTGCAGCAGTCGCCGCCGAACGTGGTGCTCAACGGCCTCGCGCTGGTGCTCAGCATCTACATCATGTTCCCGGTGATGCAGCAGATGTCCGACCGCGTCCAGGGCTACGACAACATCGCCGGCAACACGAAGACCATGCTCGCCGCGGCCGACACCGCCAAGGAGCCGCTGCGCGACTTCCTCGTACGCCATGCGCCGCCGCGCGAGCGCGCGTTCTTCCTGAAGACCGCGCAGAAGGCGCTGACCCAGGATCGCGCGGCGCAGCTGACGGATCGCGACTTCCTCGTCGTCGTGCCGGCCTTCACCGTCAGCGAGCTCTCGGCCGCGTTCCAGATCGGCTTCCTGATCTTCCTGCCCTTCCTCGTCATCGACCTCGTCATCTCCAACATCCTGATGGCGATGGGGATGATGATGCTGTCGCCGACCACCGTCTCGATGCCGTTCAAGCTGCTGCTGTTCGTGCTCGTGGACGGCTGGGTGAAGCTCACGCACGGCCTCGTGCTCACCTACCACTGAGGACGCCCCCCGTGAACAACGACGCGCTGCAGCTGACCCAGCAGGCCCTCTGGTTCGTGATGATGCTGTCGGCGCCGCCGATCGCGGTGGCGGCGCTGGTGGGCATCGTGGTCGCGGTGCTGCAGGCGGCGACGCAGATCCAGGAGCAGACGCTGCAGTACGCGCTGAAGTTCTTCGCGATCGTCGTCACCATCTTCCTGACCGCCTCGATGCTGGGCGGCGGGCTCTACCAGTTCGCGGACCGGGTGTTCACCGGCTTCGCCGGCATGGTCGTGCACTAGGCCGGATCGCCGCGGATGGACGCGCTCGCCAACGTCGGCCTGTGGTCGTCGCAGGTCCTGCTGATCGGGTTGTCGACCACGCGCATCGCGGTCGCGTTCCTGCTCCTGCCGCTCTTCACCCCGGACACGATGCCCGTGCTGGTGCGCAACGCGGTGTTCCTCGCGCTGGGCGGCCTGTCGGTGGCGCTGCAGCCGGCCGTCGACGTGCGGCACCTCGACGCGCTCGACTGGCTGCGCCTGTTCGGCAAGGAGGTCTTCCTCGGCGGGGCCATCGGCCTGCTGTTCGGCTCCGTGCTGTGGGCCTTCGACGTCGCCGGCCAGATCATCGACTTGAAGACCGGCGCTTCGATGGCGCAGGTCGTCGACCCGCTGTCGGGCCACCAGACGCCGCTGTCGGCGGCCCTGCTCACGCGCGTGGCGAGCGTCGTGTTCATGTCCTCGGGCGGCTTCCTGCTGCTCGTCGGCCTGATGCTGCAAAGCTATGTGCTCTGGCCCGTGAACGCGACGCTGCCCGCGCTGCGGCCCGGCGGATTCACGCTGCTCGAAGCGGAGTTCGGGCGTCTCGCGACGCTCGGCCTCGTGATCAGCGGGCCGTTCCTCGTCGTGCTGTATCTCGTGGAGGCCGTCTTCGGGCTGCTGAACCGCTACGCGCAGCAGCTCAACGTGTTCTCGCTGTCGGCGTCGGTGAAGGTGCTGGCCGCGCAGGCGCTGCTGATCCTGCTGCTGTCGACGTTCGGGCAGCTGCTGGTCGACGACATCAGCGCGCGCCCGCCCATCGTGCTGCGCAGCCTGAAGGCGATGCTGCGCTGAACCGGGGCCCGCCGCCCTGGGAACGATGCCAGTGGGCGGCGCGCGCTCGCTTGGCTAGAGTGGCGTCAACGCAGGTTCATCATGGACATCACCTCTTCCTCGCTCGCGCATCTCGGCTTGTCGTCCGGCTGGTCGGCACCATCGACCGTGGGCGCCGTCGACGAAGGCGCGCACGATCCGGCGTCGTGGTTCCGCGCCGACGCCAGCGCCGCGCGCATCGCCCTGCCCGCCGCGACGCCGGAGGCCGCCGACGTCGCGAGCCTTGCGCGACGCGTGCTGGCCCATCTCGCCGCCTGAAGGCCGGGGAGGCGCGGTGCTCAAGCCGCAGCCCGACTGGCTCGCGGCGGCGCAGGCGCT
>DASVLN010000216.1:0-6112 GCA_036384855.1 Burkholderiaceae bacterium
GCATGCGGCACCGCCGACCGTCGCGACGACGCCGACGGCCACGCCCGACACGTCCGGCGCGCAGGCTGCCGCCGGCGGGCGCTTCGTCGTGCAGATCGGCGCATTCTCCGACGACGCCAAGGCCCGCGATGCCCGCGGCAAGGTCGAGAAGCTGGGCCTGAAGACCTACACGCAGGCCGTGGAGACGCCCTCGGGCAAGCGCGTGCGCGTGCGCGTGGGCCCGTACGCGACCAAGGCCGAGGCCGACCGCGCCGCCGCCCGCATCAAGTCCGACGGCCTGCCGGCCGCGGTGCTGTCGCTGTGAGCCTGGCCGACGCCGCCCGCCGCGCCTGCCGGGAGTCCCGATGAACGACCTGCAGCAGCTCGGCTGGGTCGACCTCACGCTGCTCGCGATCCTCGTGGTGTCGGTCTTGATCGGCCTGTGGCGCGGCCTCACGTTCGAGCTGGTGTCGCTGCTGGGATGGCTGGTGGCGTTCGTGATCGCCAACTCGTGCGGGCCGCTGCTGGCGGACGTCGTGCCGCTGGGGGAGCCGGGCTCGGGGCTGAGGCTGTGGATCTGCTACGCGATCGTCTTCTTCGCCGTGCTCGTCTCGTGCACGCTGCTCGCGCGCATGCTGCGGGCGCTCATCGCGGCGACGCCGCTGTCGGTGGTCGACCGCCTGCTGGGCGGCGTCTTCGGCGTCGCGCGCGGCGCGCTCATCCTCGTGATCCTGGCGACGCTCGTGTCCCTGTCGCCGGTCGCGCGATCGGACACGTGGCGCGCCTCGCACGGCGCGTTGTGGCTCGGGCAGGCGCTGGAGGTGATGCGGCCCGTGCTGCCGCAGTCGCTCGCGGCGCACCTGTCGAGCGCCGCGGCGGCCGAAGACGTGGAGCCGGTCACGGCCTGAATTCGCCGCCGGCCGGCGGCCCGCGGCGCGAACGCGGAAAATCGGCACCAGTCCCCCGGAATTTGCAAGGAACCCAACTATGTGCGGCATCGTCGGCGTGATCTCCAAGGCTCCCGTCAACCAGCTGATCTACGACTCCCTGCTGCTGCTGCAGCACCGCGGCCAGGATGCCGCCGGCATCGTGACGATGCAGGGCCACAAGTGCTTCATGCACAAGGCGCGCGGCATGGTGCGGGACGTCTTCCGCACCCGCAACATGCGCGCGCTGCCGGGTACCGTGGGCCTGGGCCAGGTGCGCTACCCGACGGCCGGCAACGCCTACAGCGAGGAGGAGGCGCAGCCCTTCTACGTCAACGCGCCGTTCGGCATCGTGCTCGTGCACAACGGCAACCTGACGAACGCGCACGCGCTGAAGGCGGAGCTGATCGACAAGGATCGCCGCCACATCAACACCGAGAGCGACACCGAGGTGCTGATCAACATCCTCGCCCACGAGCTCGAGCGCGTCGCCCGCGGCTCCACGCTGACGCCCGACGTCGTCTTCGACGCGGTGGCCGCCGTGCACAAGCGGATCAAGGGCTCGTATGCGGTGGTCGCGCTGATCGCCGGGCACGGCCTGCTCGCGTTCCGCGACCCGTTCGGCATCCGTCCGCTGATCTACGGCGAGACCGAGACGCCCGAGGGCCGCAGCGTGATGGTCGCCAGCGAGAGCGTCGCGCTCGAGGGCACCGGCCACCAGGTCGTGCGCGACGTCGCGCCGGGCGAGGCGCTGTTCATCGACATGGACGGCGGCGTCCACACGCGCCAGTGCGCCGAGAACCCGACGCTGCATCCGTGCATGTTCGAGTACGTCTACCTCGCGCGCCCCGACTCGCGCATCGACGGCATCTCCGTCTACCAGGCGCGCCTGAACATGGGCGAGACGCTCGCCCAGCGCCTGATCTCGACGATGCCGCCCAGCGAGATCGACGTCGTCATCCCGATTCCCGAGTCGAGCCGGCCGTCGGCGATGCAGCTTGCGCAGAAGATCGGCAAGCCCTACCGCGAGGGGTTCGTGAAGAACCGCTACGTCGGTCGCACCTTCATCATGCCGGGGCAGTCGGTGCGCAAGAAGTCGGTGCGCCAGAAGCTCAACGCGATCGGCGTCGAGTTCAAGGGCCGCAACGTGCTGCTGGTCGACGACTCGATCGTGCGCGGCACGACGTCCAAGGAGATCGTGCAGATGGCGCGCGAGGCCGGTGCGAACAAGGTCTACATGGCCTCGGCGGCGCCGCCGGTGAAATACCCCAACGTGTACGGCATCGACATGCCCACGCCCGAGGAGCTGATCGCCTCCGGCCGCACGATGGAGGAGATCCGCGAGTTCATCGGCGCCGACGCGCTGATCTACCAGGACGTGGACGCGATGAAGCGCGTCGTGGGCCGGCTGAACAAGGACATCGTGGGGTTCGAGGCCTCCTGCTTCGACGGCTGCTACATCACGGGCGACGTGAGCTCCGACGACTTCAAGGCGATCGAGGCGCAGCGCCGCTCGCAGCAGGAGGAGGAGGACGGCCCGGGCCGCTCGCGCCTCGCGCTGCAGAACGCGTCCGAATGAACGCCGCGGCCGCCGCCGGCGCCTGATCGACTCACCCGGCCCGCGCCGGGCCGCAAAAGACATCCGATGAACGATACCCCTGTCCGTACCCGCATCGCCCCGTCGCCGACGGGCTTCCTCCATCTCGGCACCGCGCGCACGGCGCTGTACTCGTGGGCGTTCGCGCGCCACCACGGCGGCGAGTTCGTGCTGCGCATCGAGGACACCGACGTCGCCCGCTCGACCCGGGAGTCGGTCGACCAAATCATCGCGTCCATGGACTGGCTGGGCCTGTCCTACGACGAGGGCCCGATCTACCAGATGCAGCGGCTGGAGCGCTACGACGCGGTGGTGCAGGGCATGCTCGCGGCCGGCACGGCGTACCACTGCTATTGCACGCCCGAGGATCTCGAGCGGATGAAGGACGACCAGGAGTCGCGCGGCGAGAAGCGGCGCTACGACGGCACGTGGCGTCCGCTGCCCGGCAAGACGCTGCCGCCCATCCCCGCGGGCGTCAAGCCGGTGGTGCGCTTCGCGAACCCGGTCGACGGCGAGGTGACCTGGGACGATCTCGTCAAGGGCCCGATCACGGTCGCCAACAAGGAGATCGACGACCTGATCATCGTGCGCGACGACGGCGTGCCCACGTACAACTTCGCCGTCGTGGTGGACGATTGGGACATGCGCATCAGCCACGTCTTCCGCGGCGACGAGCACATCAACAACACGCCCTGGCAGATCAACATGTTCCGCGCGCTCGGCGCGCCGCTGCCCAAGTTCGGCCACCTGCCCATCATCCTCGGCGACGACGGCCTGAAGCTGTCCAAGCGCCGCGGCGCCGTGAGCGTGACCGAGTACGAGGCCAACGGCTACCTGCCCGAGGGCATGAACAACTACCTCGCGCGCCTGGGCTGGAGCCATGGCGACGACGAGCTGTTCACGATCGAGCAGATGGTGTCCTGGTTCGACGGCTCGCACCTGAACCGCAGTCCCGCCCAGTGGGACGCGGCCAAGCTGCTGTGGGTCAACGCCCACCACATGAAGCAGGCCGATGACGCGCGCCTGGCCGCACTGGTGGTCGGGCAGCTCGCCAGGCGCGGCATTTCGGCGCAGGCCGACGACGCCATGGCGGCGCGCTGTGCGCTGCTGAAGGACCGCTGCCAGACGACCGTGGAGCTGGCGGACTGGATCGAGATGTTCCATGCCGCGCCCACGCCCGCGCAGGCCGACCTGGACCAGCACGTCACCGATGCCGCGCGCACCGCGCTGCGCACGCTGCGCGGCAAGCTCGAGACCGCGGCCTGGGACAAGGCCGGCATCGCGGCCGCGATGAAGGAGACGCTGGCCGAGCACGCCATCAAGATGCCGCAGCTCGCGATCCCGCTGCGCGTGGTCGTCTGCGGCCGCGCGCAGACGCCGGCCATCGATGCGCTGATCGCGCTTTTCCAACGCGAAGTTGTGCTCGACCGCTTGCGCACTGTTTGAAATCTGTTCTATACTTGCGGTCTTCGCTCTTCACCACGCGATGCAGCTTCGGAAGTCAAGAACCGGGGCGGACATTGGGGGTATAGCTCAGCTGGGAGAGCGCTTGCATGGCATGCAAGAGGTCAGCGGTTCGATCCCGCTTACCTCCACCATTTGCCCCTCGGGGCAGGCCGGCAGCGCGTGGCAGGGAGTGGAAACGGATTTTGACCCTATCGTCTAGAGGCCTAGGACACGACCCTTTCACGGTCGGTACCGGGGTTCGAATCCCCGTAGGGTCGCCAGCGATAGCGGGCACAAGTTGCAGGCAACGCTTGGAACGCAAGTTCGAAGTTGCCGACCACGTGGAGTGGTAGTTCAGTTGGTTAGAATACCGGCCTGTCACGCCGGGGGTCGCGGGTTCGAGTCCCGTCCACTCCGCCACGAATTGTTTTACGACTGGCCCTATCGTCTAGAGGCCTAGGACACGACCCTTTCACGGTCGGTACCGGGGTTCGAATCCCCGTGGGGTCGCCAGTCACCACACACAAGCCGCGTACGGCGCTTGGAGCGCGAGCTCGAAGCCGGACGGCCACGTGGAGTGGTAGTTCAGTTGGTTAGAATACCGGCCTGTCACGCCGGGGGTCGCGGGTTCGAGTCCCGTCCACTCCGCCAAGCATTTGCAAAGCAGCCACCTTCGGGTGGCTGTTTTCATTTCCGCGCAGATCGTCCGAAAAAAGTCGCGTCGACCACGCCATCGTCCGGGCGTGCCACATGTCGAGGTCGTCGCGCGTGTGTCGGGGTTGAAACGAACCTACAGGTCGCGCGCAACATGGCCGATACACGAGGGCAGGAGACGCCCATGCCCGCACCCGCCTTTCGCCTCGCCCCGCACGCCCGCCGACTCGCCCTGGCGGCGATCGCGTTCGCCTCGGCTTCGCTGGCCGGCTGCGCGACGCCGGGCGTCCACGCGCCGGACTTCGTCGAGCCCGCGGCCAGTGCGCCGACTGCCAAGCTGCGCATCGTCAACGTCCGCCCGCAGGCGTACTACGCCGCGATCGCGCTGTTCGATTCGGCCGCCTGCCTCGACCGCGCGAACCTCGGCATGACCGGCGGCGCGAGCAAGGACACCGAGCGCGTCGGCATGCTCGACGCCAAGCCTGTGCAGGCCGGCATCCTCGAGCGCCGCGTGCCCGCGGGCGAGCTGCTGGTCGTCGGCCCGCGTGCCGTGTTCCCGACGGTCACCGCGGGCGAGCTGATGCACGCGTTCGAGCCGCAGGCGCAGGACGCGACGCGGGCG
Organism: Burkholderiaceae bacterium; assembly: GCA_036384855.1. GTDB lineage: Bacteria > Pseudomonadota > Gammaproteobacteria > Burkholderiales > Burkholderiaceae_C > Scleromatobacter. Next base: position 5,225 of record DASVLN010000216.1, read on the forward strand.
CGCCAGGCTGGCGTCTGCCGCGTCCCGAGCTTCACGCCCAAGGCCGGCGAGCAGTACGAGATCGTCGTCGACCTCACGCCCGCGCGCTGCAGCGTCACGCCGTACCGCCTGTCGCAGGGCGACGGCGGCGAGGTCAAGCGCGAGGAGGTCGCCGCGCAGGCGTCGCGGATCTCGACCTACGAGTTCGACATGAAGTGCTTCAAGTGAGGCTCGCGACGCACTGAAGCGCCCGCTTGCATTGTCCGTTCAACCGGTGGGACCGGCGTCGAGCGGCAAGGCGCAGACCAGCGCCGGCAGGGCGTGCCCGCCCAGCTCGTCGTCCAGGCGCTCGACGCAGCGCCAGCCGCGCGACTCGTAGAAGCCGATCGCGGCGCGGTTGCCTTCGAACACGAGCAGGTGCAGGCGCGTCGCCCCGCGCTCGCGCGCCCAGGCCGCCGCGACCTCCAGCAGGCGCGTGCCGATGCCACCGCCCTTGTGTCCGGGCAGCACGTGCAGGTTCTCGATGTAGACGCTGCGCTGCGCGTCGGGCGCGCTCATGCACACGAAGCCCACCGGCCTGCCGTCGATCTCCGCGACCAGCGCCTGGCCCTCGCCGGCCGCCAGCTCGGGCAGGCGCTGCGCCCAGTGCGCGGCTGCCTCCACCGGCATCGCGCGATCGAGGTAGTCGTCCGGCAGCAGCCCGCGGTAGGCCGAAGCGCGGCTGCGCGCATGCAGTTCGGCGATGAGCGGGGCGTCGGTGCGCGAGGCAGGGCGCAGGACGAAGGCGGGCGCGGGGGTGTCGGCGGTCATCGTGGCAGCTCGGATCGAGCGCGCGTTATACCCCGGCGCGCCGCTTCGGCGTTCGCCCCGCGCGGCGGCGGCGGGCCCTCCGACGACGGCTTCAAAGCA
>DASVLN010000217.1:0-3883 GCA_036384855.1 Burkholderiaceae bacterium
GAGCCGGAGGCCGAGCTGGAGGCGGTCGCCGCGCCGGCCCCGGCGCGCCGCACGCGTCGCGCGGCATGAGGCGCCGAACGGCCGCTCCCAAGGGGGCTCGGACGGCGATCCGCAGGATGGAGCTCGCCTCGTGAGCGCCGGCACCGAGCGCGTCGCGGGCGGGGTGCCGCCTGCCCCCAACCTCGAGCTGCGCGACGCGCGCCGCATCGTCGTCAAGGTCGGCTCCAGCCTCGTCACGAACGAGGGCCGCGGCGTCGATGCGGAGGCGATCGGCAACTGGTGCCGCCAGATGGCACTGCTCGGCCGGTCGGGTCGCGAGATCGTCATGGTGTCCTCGGGCGCGATCGCCGAAGGCATGAAGCGCCTGGGCTGGACGGCGCGGCCGAAGGAGCTGCACGAGCTGCAGGCCGCGGCCGCCGTCGGCCAGATGGGCCTCGCGCAGATGTACGAGAGCAAGCTGCGCGAGCACGGCTTCGGCAGCGCGCAGGTGCTGCTCACGCATGCCGACCTCGCGGACCGCGAGCGCTACCTGAACGCACGCTCCACCCTCGTGACGCTGCTCGGGCTGCAGGTGATCCCCGTCATCAACGAGAACGACACGGTCGTCACCGACGAGATCAAGTTCGGCGACAACGACACGCTGGGCGCGCTCGTGGCCAACCTGGTCGATGCCGACGCCTATGTCATCCTCACCGACCAGCGCGGCCTGTACACCGCCGACCCGCGCAAGGATCCCGCCGCCCGCTTCGTCGACCGCGCCCGGGCCGGCGACCCCGAGCTCGAGCGCATGGCCGGCGGGGCCGGCTCGGCGATCGGGCGCGGCGGCATGCTGACCAAGATCCTCGCCGCCAAGCGCGCCTCGCGCTCCGGCACGAGCACCGTGATCGCGTGGGGCCGGGAGACCGACGTCCTCCTGCGCCTCGCCCAGGGCGAGCCGATCGGCACGCTGCTCGCCGCCGAGACCGCGAAGGTCGCCGCGCGCAAGCGCTGGATGGTCGACCACCTGCAGCTGCGCGGCGCGGTCGTGGTGGACGACGGCGCCGCGATCAAGCTGCGCGACGAAGGCAAGAGCCTGCTGCCGATCGGCGTCCACGAGGTCGAGGGCGACTTCCGCCGCGGCGACGTGATCGCGATCCGCGCGCTCGACGGGCGCGTCGTGGCGCGCGGGCTGGCGAACTACTCGTCGGCGGAGGCGCGGCTGATCGCGCGCAAGCCGTCCTCGCAGATCGAGGCGGCGCTGGGCTATGCGAACGAGCCCGAGCTCGTCCACCGCGACAACCTCGTGCTGGGCTGATCCCGGCGTGGGCCGGGCCGCGCGCCTAGTTCACCGAAGGGCCGGCGGCGGGCAGGCGGCTGTCCGGCGCCGACTCGCCGGCCGCGGCGTCGGGCGGCAGGTCGCTCGGCACGCCCGCCGGCTCCAGGCTGCGGTCCTCGCGCGGGCCGCGCGGTCCACCGCGCAGGTAGCGGTTGTGGTAGTTGGTCTTGGGCAGGAAGCGCGCGAGCTCGGTCAGCGCGAGCTGGTAGACGCCGCGCTTGAACTCGATGACGACGTCCAGCGGCACCCAGTAGTCGTTCCAGCGCCAGGCATCGAATTCCGGGTGGTCGGTCGCGCGCAGGTTCATGTCGCTGTCGCGACCCATCAGCTTCAGCAGGAACCAGATCTGCTTCTGGCCCCTGTAATGGCCGCGCGCGTCCTTGCGGATGTAGTGCTCGGGCACCTCGTAGCGCAGCCAGTCGCGCGTGCGGGCGATGATCTTCACGTGGTCGGGCAGCAGGCCGACTTCCTCGTGAAGTTCACGGAACATCGCCTGCTCGGGCGACTCGCCGTATTTGATGCCCCCTTGCGGGAACTGCCAGGAGTGCGTGCGGAGCCGCTTTCCCCAGAACACCTGGTTGCGCGAGTTGAGCAGGACAATGCCGACGTTGGGCCTGAAGCCCTCTCGGTCGAGCATAATCTGACCCCGATTCTTGAACTGAGGTCATTATTGCATCGGGCTCGCCGAAAACACGAGCCCGCGTTTTTCCGCATACGCGGCAGCAAGCACGACACCTTGATGACAAACCCCGGTAACGTCCGCTCATGAAAGCCTCGCAGTTCTTCGTCTCCACGCTCAAGGAAGCCCCCGCCGACGCCGAGGTCACGAGCCACAAGCTCATGACCCGCGCGGGCATGATCAAGCGCCTGGGCGCAGGCATCTACAACTACATGCCGATGGGCCTGCGCGTGATCCGCAAGGTGGAGGCCATCGTGCGCGAGGAGATGAACCGCGCCGGTGCCGTCGAGGTCACGATGCCGGTGGTCCAGCCGGCCGAGCTGTGGGAAGAGACGGGCCGCTTCGGCAAGATGGGCCCGGAGCTGCTGCGCCTGAAGGATCGCCACGATCGCGACTTCGTGATGCAGCCGACCTCCGAGGAAGTGGTCACTGACATCGCGCGCCAGGAGCTGCGCAGCTACAAGCAGTTGCCGCGCAATTTCTACCAGATCCAGACCAAGTTCCGCGACGAGCGCCGGCCCCGCTTCGGCATCATGCGCGGCCGCGAGTTCACGATGAAGGACGCGTACTCCTTCGACCGCGACAAGGCCGGCGCCGACCGGAGCTACCAGGCGATGCGCAGCGCCTACCGCGCGATCTTCGACCGCTTCGGCCTGCGCTACCGCGCGGTGGCCGCGGACTCGGGTGCGATCGGCGGCGACCTGTCCGAGGAGTTCCAGGTCATCGCCGACACCGGCGAGGACGCGATCATCTACTGCCCGACCTCCGACTACGCCGCCAACATCGAGAAGGCGGAGGCCGTCGCGCTCATCGCCTCGCGCGGGCCGGCGCTCGAGCCGATGGCCAAGGTCGCGACGCCCGGCAAGAGCACCTGCGAGGACGTGGCGGCGCTGCTCGGGCTGCCGCTCGCGCGCACGGTGAAGTCCATCGTGCTCGCGACCGACGAGCGCGACGAGGCCGGCGACGTCGTCAGGACGACCGTCTGGCTGCTGCTGCTGCGCGGCGACCACGAGCTCAACGAAGTGAAGGCCGGCAAGGTCGCGGGCCTCGAGGGCTCGCGCTGGGCCACGACGGCCGAGATCGAGGCGCATTTCGGCTGCAAGCCGGGCTACCTCGGCCCGGTCGGCATGAAAGAGCCGGTCAAGGTCGTCGCCGACCGCACCGTCGCCAACATGTCCGACTGGATCTGCGGCGCCAACGAGGTCGACTTCCACCTCGCCGGCGTCAACTGGGGCCGCGACCTGCCCGAGCCGGACGTCGTCGCCGACATCCGCAACGTCGTCGCGGGCGACCCGTCGCCGGACGGCCAGGGCGTGCTGGCGATCGACCGCGGCATCGAGGTCGGCCACGTGTTCTACCTCGGCACCAAGTATTCCAAGCCGATGAACGCGACCTTCCTCGACGAGAACGGCAAGCCCCAGCTGTTCGAGATGGGCTGCTACGGCATCGGCGTGACGCGCGTCGTCGCGGCGGCGATCGAGCAGAACCACGACGCGCGCGGCATCATCTGGCCGGTCGCGCTCGCGCCATTCACGGTGGTGCTGTGCCCGATCGGCTACGACCGCAGCGCCGACGTCAAGGCCGCGGCCGACAAGCTCCACGACGAGCTCGCGGCGCTGGGCATCGACGTGCTGCTGGACGACCGCGGCGAGCGCCCCGGCGCGATGTTCGCGGACTGGGAGCTGATCGGCGTGCCGCAGCGCGTCGTGATCTCGGATCGCGGCCTCAAGGACGGCAAGCTCGAGGTGCAGGGCCGCCGCGAGGAGGCTGCCTCGGCCATCGCGCTGGACGACGTCGTGGTCGAGATCCAGGCGCGCCTGGCGCAATGACGGCAGGCATGCGCCGGCGCGCGGTCGTCGTCGGCCTCGCCGCCGGCGCGCTGGCGCTCG
>DASVLN010000218.1:0-1518 GCA_036384855.1 Burkholderiaceae bacterium
CGTCCTTGTGCCCGGCCAGCGGCGGCACGGGGGCGTCCACCACGCCCGTGGCCCGGGCGTGCAAGGCCGCCATTGTCATCTCGTATTGGGACAGCACCAGCGGCCAGCCGAATCGGCCTTCGGCGCGCGCGCGGTTGCCGCGGCCCAGGCGCGCGCCCAGCGACGGGTCCGCCGCCAGGCGGTCGATCGCCTCGGCGCAGCCCGCGGCGTCCGCGAAGTACAGCGCGCCGTCCTGCGCGACCCAGCGGTTGAAGCGGTTGTCGTGCGCGATCACCGCGTTGCCCGCGCCCATCGCCTCCAGCAACGACGGATTGGTGCCGCCGACCTGGTGGCCGTGCAGGTAGGCGAGCGAATGCTGGCGCAGCGCGGCGAGCACCTCGGCGTCGTAGATCGCGCCCGGGAACATCACCTCGTCGCTCGCCGCCTTCATCACGGCGGCGTGGTACGGATAGGCCTCGGGCCGGTAACGCCCGAGCACCACCAGCTTCAGCCCGCGCCGCCTGGCGCTGAACGCGCGCACGATCTCGAGCACCGAGTTCTCCGGCTCCGGCCGCGCGATCAGCGAGAAGAAGCCGCCCGGCGCGAGGCCCAGCGCCGCCAGCGGCATCGGGTCGGCGTGGTCCACGAGGTCGGTGCCGTACGGGATCATGCTGATGCGCCGCGCGTCGACCCGGCTCGAGAGGTGGCGCGCGATCTCGGGATGGTCGGCCACGAGGTGCGAGGCGCCGAGGCAGCCGCCCCAGTCGTTGAGGTACAGCCAGGCCTTGGCGATCGGCCCCCACTTGCTGCGCGCCCACTCGATGCCGTCCATGTTGATGACGTGCGTGACGCCGGCCGCGCGCAGCCGCAGGCCGAACAGCGCCGTGTTGTAGCCCAGCGTCAGCACCAGCGGCTTGCGCGGGCGCTCGGCGAGGAAGTGGTCGATGCAGGCCCAGTCGAAGCGGATGCTGTTGATCGCCCGGTCGGGGCCGAAGCCGATGTGCACGCGCCGGACGCCGCGCCACTCGCTTTCGTACGGGGCGGGCGTGCGCACCGGCTCCTCGCAGTAGACCGTGACGTCCCAGCCGTGTTCCACCAGCCAGGGCGCGAGTCGCGCGGCGAAGGTCTCGAATCCGCCATGCGCCGCGGGCACCCCGCGGATGCCCATGATCACGAGCGACCTCCGGCCGGACGACGGCGGCGCGGTCATGGCCGGGCGGCCGCGGGCAGCGGCGGGAGGGTGGCGGACGGGACGGGCGACATGGGGGCGGCGGGCTGCAGCAGGCAATCCAGTCGAGCGTACAGACCGGCCCGCCCGCGCGTCCCGGCGAACGTGTGGTCCGCGTGCGCGACTTCGCACACTTGCAGCCGTTTGTCGCGTTGCAGCCTCATCCCGGGACGGCCGGCCTCCTCGCGCAGCAGCACGCGGCCGGGGTCGTCGCGCGAGAACACGAAGTCGAGCGCGACGCCGCGCGCCGCGGCCTGCGCCAGTTCGGCGGCGAGGTCGTCCTGCAGCCGCACGCCCAGCAGGCGGCCGAG
>DASVLN010000219.1:0-2822 GCA_036384855.1 Burkholderiaceae bacterium
GCCCGCCCCGGCGCCGGTGTCCGCGACCGCCGTCACCGCCGCCTTCGCCTCCACGAGCGCCGACATCCCCAACCCGGATCGCGGCTTCTACGTCTGGGGCGGCAGCGACTTCGTCACCAGCTTCGACCTCGGCAGCATCCAGGCCGGCTTCGCCAACGGCCAGCGCCTGGCGCTCGCGTCGATCTCCCTGGCGGCCTACCGCACGTCCGACCTGCCGGCCTCGTTCCTGTCCACGCTCTCGTCCAACCTCGCGGCCGTGCGCTCGGCGGGCATGAAGGTCTCGCTGCTGTTCGCCTACGACTTCAGCGCCTCCGGCGCCGACGCCAGCGCGGCGCAGATCAAGCGCCACCTGGAACAGCTGCAGCCCGTGCTGGCCGCCAACGCCGACGTCATCCCGTACATGCGCGCGGGCTTCATCGGCGCGTGGGGGGAGTGGCACTCGTCGCAGTCGGGGAACTCCTGCGGCTACAACTCCGGCAGCACGCCGTGCTCGACCGCCGACGCCAACCGCGCGATCGTGCGTGACGCGCTGCTGGCCAACGTCCCGTCGACGACCCAGATCGGCTTCCGCTATCCGGCGGACCTGCAGCTCTGGTACCCGAGCGGCAATGCACCGGCCCGCGTCGGCATGCACAACGACTGCTTCCTCGCCGGACCGACCGACACGGGCACGTACACCTCGTCGGGACAGCGTCCGTTCGCGCAGACGCTGACCCAGCGCGGCGCGTTCGGCGGCGAGACCTGCGAGGGCGGCGAGACGCCGGTGCGCAGCAGCTGCTCCGACATCCTGAGCGAGGGCGCGCAGTACCACCTCGCCTGGCTCAACAGCGTCTACGCGCCCTCGGTGCTGAACGCCTGGAAGAGCGGCGGCTGCTACAGCCAGGTGTCGGCGACGATGGGCTATCGCATCCAGGTCGACCGGGTCACCCACGAGAGCGCCGTCGCGCGCGGCGCGACGCTGGCCGTCGACGTCGACCTGCGCAACGTCGGCTGGGCGCGGATGTTCGTCGCGCGCAAGCTGGTGATCACGCTGCGCAACCGCTCGACCGGCGCGGTGGTCGTCGCCAGCGGCGGCGACCTGAGCGCCCTGCCGGAGCAGGCGACGTCCTCGAGCCGCATCACCGTGAGCGTGCCCGTGCCCGCGGGCGCGGCGACCGGGATGTACGACGTGCTCCTGAGCGCGCCCGACGTGTTCGCCGCCACCAAGGGCGACGCGCGCTTCGCCGTGCGCTTCGCCAATGCCGACCAGTCGTCCAGCGGCCAGGTCTGGAGCGCCTCGGCGGCGACGCTGGCGACGGGAACGGCCGTGCAGGTGGAGTGACCTGCGACGGGCCGCCTCAGGCGTCCCAGCGCAGGCACCAGGGGATCTCCGGGGCGTCGTCCCCGGCTCCCCGGTCCTCGCTGGGCAGCCCGAGCCTGCGGCCCAGCCAGATCCAGGCCTCGGCGTCCGCCCGCTCCAGGCGGAACCGGCGACGGCGCAGCGGCTGGATCTCCAGCATCCGCAGCCGTCCGTCGCGCCGCGCGAGGGTCGCCACGTACAGGCAGCCCAGGTCGGCGCGCTGTCCCTCGGCGACCGGCATCGCCTCCTCGTCGTCGATGAGGTCGCCGCAGGCGTACAGCAGGAGCCGATCGCCGTAGACCTCGAAGGGCAGCGGCGCCCGGGCACCGTGGCCGTGCAGCACGTCCACGATGCCGAGGTCGACCAGGCGGTGCGCGAACGCCCGCTGCGCCGCCGACACCTCCGCCGCCTCGCGCTCGCCCCAGTGCAGCGAGACGACGACCAGGTCGCCCGGCTTGCGATGGCATTCAACGCAGGCCTTGACCTCGCGCGCGTCGGCCTCGCCGAGCCCCGGCAGCAGCGCGATGCCGGGCCGCGTGCTGGTGGCGCCCCAACCCGCCGGGATGCCGGCGGCGGGCGTCGCCCACGAAAACAGCAGCAGCCGCGCTCCCGGGCCGATCGCCATGATCGCCGGCGAGAGCGCGGACGCGGCGTCCAGTCCCGCCCCCGCGCCGGCGATGCCGGCCTCCGACAGCGCCGCCAGCGTCTCGCGCAGGCCGGGGTAGTCCCAGTCCAGCAGGTGGTCGCTCGCCAGCGCGCAGGCGGTGATCCCGCCGGCGGCGAGGCAGTCGACGTGCCGCGGGTTCATGCGCAGGTGCGTGTCCTTGCCGGCCCATGCCGTCGCCGCCGAGGTGATGGCCGTGCCGAGGCTGGCGAGGCGCAGCGGCGCGTCCAGCTGCGCCATCGCCTCGAGCGCGTCGCCCCAGACGTAGTCCGGGCCGCTGCGCAGCGGCACCGGCCCGTTCGCGCGCTCGGCCTCGCGAAGCTGCCGACGCGCCTCCCGCGCACCGAGCCCGGGCGGCGCCGGCAGCGGCCAGCGGAGGATCCGGTCGATGCCGCGACCGGTCATCAGGTCGCCCACCAGCATCAGGCGCAGCGTGTCGGCGGGCGGCGGCGTCCATCGTGACATCCCGCGCACGTTGGCGCGGATGGCGCAGGCGACATTGCGTCCAGTCAATCGGACGGAGGACGACGCGCCGACCATGGCACCGTTGCCGCGCACGCCAGCGGCCCGGGACGACCTCATCATGGAGCCGCAGCAGCGACCGTACGCCGCCCCTCACCATTCCTGGAGCGATCGCGAGCGCCTGCTGCTGTCGCTCCTGCTTTGGGCCGCCTCGCGCGACGCCGGCGGCGGCGGCCGCGATCCGATGGGCCGGCTCCGGCTCGCGGTGCTGCTGCAAAGCGGCGCCTTCCTCTACGATCCGCGCGCGCACGCGCTGCGCCCCTGCGGGGCCCAGGACCTGCGCACGCGCCGCGATCG
>DASVLN010000220.1:0-2777 GCA_036384855.1 Burkholderiaceae bacterium
CTCCTCGAGGAACTCGCGCTTGCGCGTCTTCTTCGTCGACAGGTTCAGGCCAAGTCCGAGCTGTTTCATGGGCCCGATTTTCGTCCGGCGCCGCTCTTCACGCTACGCGGGGCCGCCCGGAGTTTTGCAGACTGTCCCTAACCAGCTTGCCGGTCAGCCGACGTTCGCGATCGTCGGGTAATGGCCGAAATCTGCTGCCGAGGTTATGGTACCGCTACACCATGACGAGCGCCCCCCGCACCTATCCTGACCCGAAGCCAGCGCGCGGCGCGATGCTGGTTCGCGGCGTTTGCGGAGCGGCGCTCGGCGTCGTCATGGCCGTCGGCATCTGGATCAAGGCAGGCGGCCTCGGGTGGTGGCCGTCCGTCGTCGTGGGGCTCGGCGCTTGCGGCACGCGCGCCTTCGGGTCCATGCGCCACGGGGATGCCTTCTGGTTCCGGGTGCTCCGGCGTCGCTCGTAGCCCGTCGAAGCTGGCGCGGCCCCATCGACCGCTTCCGACCGGTCATGCGCGAAGGCCTCTTGGCCCATGGAACGCTGGACGGACGCAAGGCGTCCGGCGATCTTCGTGACGACGCGGGTGCCGACACGGCGGGACGCAGCCACCCCCTAAGTTCGGGCCGGCCCCTAGCCTGAAGGGTTGGATACACCACCCCGTATCACAACAATCGCCCACCGCCCGGCACGGTGCCCCGCGGAAACTCCATCAAGGAAGGACGATTCGATGAGTGCCCAGATCATCAGCAACCGCATCTCGCTCAGCATCCCGGCGGACGAGATGCAGGCCATCCAGGACGCGATCAAGGTGCTGCAGGACAAGCTGCTGCCGCACCTCGTCGACCTCGGGCCGACCGACCGCCGCACGATGCCGCGCATGGGTGCGAAGACCGTCGACTTCGTCTCGAAGACCCTGGGCTCCGCGACCGCGCATCCGCAGATCGTCCCGGGCTTCGTCGACCTGGGGGAGTTCTCGCGCGACCTCGCCGCCGTCGGCACGCTGCGGGCGCTGCTGCAGCCGCTGCAGCAACTGGCCGACCTGGTCGGCGACAGCCTCGCGCTCTCGGGCAGCGAGGCCTACACCGCCGCCCTCGCCTGCTACCAGTCGTTCAAGGCCGCCTCCAAGCTGGGCGTCCCGGGCATGACCACGATCGCCGACGATCTCGCCGAGCGCTTCCCCGGACGCCCGTCGCGCGCCGGTTCGCCGCCGGCATCGAACGGTGGCGACGCCTCGCCCGCCGACGACCCGGCCTGATCCGCTGTCGCCGCCGGCGTAGTCGCCGGCAATGGAATCGGAAACACCGGCCCTGGCTTCCAGAACATCGGCCGTGTATTCCCCGGAAACGACGCCGCCCCGAAAAGGGGCGGCTTTTCATTCCGGAACACCGGCGCCGCTGTTTCCTATTCCAACGTCGGCGTTTCCGATTGCAAGTCGCCGCTGGCGGGAAGTCGGAATTGCGATCCTGGACACCTCCGGCCGGTTCCGGGATGCCGTCATTGGTGTTTCGGACCGCAAGCCCGATGTTTTCAAACGCCCGGCCGATGTTCTCCAATGCATCCCGTCCCCGCGCGACAATGCTAGAGTCCCCGCCAATTCCAATTTCCGACCCGCGCGCGCCCATCCGCACCGGTGCGTGCGCGACCCCTGGGAGGTCGCCGTGAGCCCGGACTTGCCGACGAAGAAGGACGTGATCGACTACCTGCGCAACCAGCAGAAGCGCGCGGAGATCGATTCCAAGGTCGACGGCGTCAACATCTGGGTGCTGTACGGCGCCATCGCGCTCGTCGTCTGGAAGATCGTCGAGCCCTTCGACCCGAAGGACTGGGCGTCGCCGGTGCTGGTGGCGCGGCTGGTCGCGCTCTCGATCCTGCTGGACGGCCTGCGCTCCGGCGTCATGGGCCTGGCGACGCGCGGGCCGGAACCGCTGTTCCGGTGGCCGCGCCGCGGCGACGCCTCGCGCCGCTTCTTCCTCGCCCGCTACACCCTCGTCGCGGCCCCGTTCATCGCGACCTTGGCACTGGACGACCGCGACCCGGTCGCGTTCTTCCTCGCGCTGGGCAGCTTCGGCGGCTATGTCGTGTTCGTCCTCGAAGCCTTGTACGACCGCTTCTCGACACGCCGGACCGGCTTCCGCTTCCCGCCGGCCGTCGGCCAACCCGTGCCGGCCGCCCTGCTCGGAATCGCCCTCGGCGCCGCGGTCGTCTGGCACTTCGCGGCCGCCATCGTGCCCTCGCTGGCGGCCATCACGGCCGGACAGGTCAAGGCCTGCCTGCTCGCGCTGACGCTGTACTGGCTGCTCGTCACGCTGGCGCGCCGGCACGCCCGCATCCGCCAGCTCGATTGGACGTACGTGCTCGAACGCGACCTGCTGCTGGGGCCGAAGTCCGTGCCCGCGGCCCTGACGGAGATCGAATACCACGCGTCCGGCGTCGAGCTGCCGCGCGTCTTCGACCGCTATTTCGAGCAGGTGCGCGACGAACTCGCCGAGCTCGGGGCCCGCATCGACGCGTTCAACGGGAGGCTGGCCGCCGCGTTCGCGGTGCCCGCCGAGCAGACGCTGGAGCGCCAGATGCAGCACGACGAGCTGCGACGGCTTGTCGAGGAGCCGCTGGAACGCCTGGCCGCGACCTTTGGCGACTTCCACGCGTTCCAGCGCGTCGGGCTGCGCCAGCGCATCCCTCCCCACGCGCCGGGGCTGGACGCCGCGCTGGCCGCGGTGCGCGACAAGCAGGCCCAGGCGGAGGCCGTCGTCGACGCGGCGCGCGTGGAGATCGACGCCAC
>DASVLN010000221.1:0-1900 GCA_036384855.1 Burkholderiaceae bacterium
CGCGAGCCAGCGCACGGTGCAGCGGGCGCTGGTCGAGCTCGAGGCCGCCGGCCGCGTGCGCTCGATCGGCCGCGCCCGGGCCCAGCGCTGGCTGGCGCCGCCGCTGGCCGGATTCACGACGATCTTGTTACTCCCCGGCGCGCTTCCGCGCGGGTAGATTGCATCCAACGCGCCACGGATTGCGCGACCTGGAGACCGAGATGCCCATCCCCCGTTCCGCCGCCGACGCCGCCCTGCCCATCGCCGAGCCGGCGGCCGAGCCCGCCGAGGTGCTGCGCGAGCTGGGCCCCTTTCCCGGCGTCACGCAGGTGGCCGGCGTGACGCGCGACGGCACGCAGCTGTGGGCCGCGACCCCGGCCGGGCTGATGGCGCTCGACCCCGTCACCGGGCGCGCCGGGCGCGTGATCGAGCAGCCCGCCGACGCCGGCACCGCGTTCGACGGCCGCCATCTCTGGCAGGTCGCGGAGGCGCGCATCGACAAGATCGACCCGGCCACGGGCGAGGTCGTCGCGTCGATCCCCGCGCCGGGCCAGGGCCGCGACTCGGGCCTCGCCTGGGCCGAGGGCAGCCTGTGGGTCGGCCAGTACCGCGATCGTCGCATCGTCCAGGTCGATCCCGCCGACGGCCGCGTGCTGCGCACGATCGAGTCGAACCGCTTCGTCACCGGCGTGACATGGGCCGGCGACGAGCTCTGGCACGGCACCTGGGAGGGCGACGAGAGCGAGCTGCGCCGCGTCGATCCCGCCAGCGGCGCGGTGCTCGAGCGGCTGGCGATGCCGGCCGGCGTCGGCGTCAGCGGGCTCGAGTCCGACGGCGCGGACGTCTTCTACTGCGGCGGCGGCCACAGCGGGCGCATCCGCGTGGTGCGCAAGCCGGCGCGCGGCCGCACGCCCGCGGTGCCGACGTCGAGCTGACGCCCGTGTCCTGACGCGGCCGCCGCGTCCCCGCCGATTTTCCTCGCGCTCGCGACGGCCTCATCCCGGCCGCGCAGGCGCAGCCTTGCCCCGCCGTCCAACCAGGAGCCCACCATGAGCAACGCCCTCGTCGACAACGACACCACTTCGCGCCTCGCCGCATCCACCGCGCCGCACGCCGTCGTCTCCCACGCCCGCTGGGTCGAGGCCCGGCGCGCGCTGCTGGCGCGCGAGAAGGCGCTGCAGCGCCAGTCCGACCAGCTCGCGCGCGAGCGCCAGGCCCTGCCCTGGGAGCGCGTGGAAAAGGACTACGTCTTCGAGACCGCCGCCGGCCCGCGCCGCCTGGGCGAGCTGTTCGACGGCTGCAGCCAGCTGATCGTGCAGCACGTGATGTTCGCGCCGGGCGACGACGCGGCCTGCAAGCACTGCGCGTTCATGTCCGACCATGTCGACCCGATGCTGCCGCACCTGGCCCGCCGCGACACGGCGTTCATCGCGATCGCGCGCGCCCCCGTCGCGGCGCTCGAGCGCTTCGGACAGCGCATGGGGTGGCGCTTGCGCTGGGCCTCGTCCGGCGGCAACGACTTCAATTACGACTACGGCGTCTCCTTCACGCGCGCGGAGCTCGCACGCGGCCACGTCACCTACAACTACGGCGAGGTCGCGTTCCCGCACCAGGACGCGCCGGGCATCAGCGTGTTCGCGCGGGCGGCGGACGGCACCGTCTTCCATACCTACTCCACGTATTTCCGCGGCGTCGAGCGGATGATGCTGACCTACCAGTTCCTCGACATCGTGCCCAAGGGCCGCGACGAGGCGGAGACCGGCCCGATGGGCTGGGTGCGCCTGCACGACGAGTACGAGTCCGCCGACGGCGCCGCGGCGCACGCCTGCTGCGGCGACTGAAGCCGGCCGCGAGGAACGACGCCATGGCCGACGGCTGGACCTGGCTGGCGCTCGCGGGCGCCGGCGCACTGCACGGGCTC
>DASVLN010000222.1:0-1520 GCA_036384855.1 Burkholderiaceae bacterium
GGCGTGCTGCGCGTGGGCACGACCGGCGACTACAAGCCGTTCAGCCTGCGCACCGGCGGCAACGCGTTCGTCGGGCTGGACATCGCGCTGGCCGCCGACCTCGCGAAGTCGCTGGGCGTGAAGCTCGAGGTCGTGCCGACGACCTGGGCGACGCTGATGCCCGACTTCGTCGAGGGCCGCTTCGACCTCGCGCTGGGCGGCGTCTCGATCACGCTGGAGCGCCAGCGCAAGGCGTACTTCTCGATCCCCTACCTGCGCGACGGCAAGACGCCCATCGTGCGCTGCGACGACATGGCCCGCTACCAGACCCTCGCGCAGATCGACCGGCCCGAGGTGCGGCTGATCGTGAACCCGGGAGGCACCAACGAGCGCTTCGCCCGTGCGCACGCGCCGCACGCGACGATCTCGGTGTGGCCGGACAACGTGACCATCTTCGACCGCATCGCCAACGCGGACGCCGACGTCATGATCACGGACGCCATCGAGGCCCGGTTGCAGGCGCGCCTCCATCCCAAGCTGTGCGCCGTGCATCCGGACGCGCCGTTCGACTTCTCGGAGAAGGCCGTCCTGCTGCCGCGCGACGAGCCGCTGAAGGCCTACGTCGATCAGTGGCTGCACCAGCTGATCGCCTCCGGCACCTTCGACCGGATGAACGAGCAGTGGCTCGCCTATCCGTGGGGCATGGAGACGCTGCGCCGGCTGATCGACGCGCGCTTGCTGCTGGCGCCGGACGTCGCGCAGTTCAAGTGGAACCACCACATCCCGATCGAGGACCGCGAGCGCGAGGCGCAGATCGTCGCGCAGCTCGGCGGACAGGCCGCCGCGCTGGGCGTGCCGCGCGAGGCCGCGGAGCGCTTCTTCCGCGCGCAGATCGAGGCGTCGAAGATCGCGCAGAACGAGCTGTTCCAGGGCTGGGACGTCTTCAAGCACGGCCAGTTCCCCGACGCGCCCGACCTCGCGACCGTCACGCGCCCGAAGATCGACACGCTCAACGAGCAGCTGCTGCACGCCCTCGCGGACAACTGGCCCGTCCTGTCCGACCCGCGCCGCAAGGCCGACGTCGAGCGCGCGCTGCGCCCGATGGCGGCGGAGGACGTCAGCGCGAAGGCGGTCGCGGAGGCGCTCTCGCCGCTGGTGCGCTGAGCGCGGATCAGGCCGCCTTCGGCTCCAGCGCCGCCCGGTGCGCCGCGATCGCGGCGGCGACGATCTCGCTGAGGCCGGCGGCCTCGCCGGCGTCGATCGCTGCGAGCAGCTCGCGGCGCATGCGCGGCTCCCAGAACTTGCGGATGTGCTCGGCGACCCCCTGCAGCGCCTCCGCGCGGTCGGGCTGGGCGGCGAAGAAGTCGCCGATGCGGTTGGCCATCTGGACGAGGTTGGCGAGATCCATGTCGGTTCAGTGGCTGGAAGGCCGTTCGAAGCGCCCGGCGCCGGCGTAGAGCACGAGGTCGTCGCGGCGCGCGAAGCCGGCGAGCGCCAGGCCGGCGCGGCGCGCGACGTCGACCGCACGCGCCGTCGGCGCC
>DASVLN010000223.1:0-6668 GCA_036384855.1 Burkholderiaceae bacterium
GAGGCGCTCGCCTGGCGGCCGCCCGCGCCCGGGCGCTACGTGCTGCGCGTCGTCGACGACCAGGGCCGCGCCGACGTGCGCGCGCTCGAGGTCCGCTTCCAGTCGCCCGGCGCGCCGTGATTTGACGCCGCGCGCCGGCGCCGACACAATCGCGCCCCCTTGCCGTTCCAACCGCCCGCCGCGATGCCGACCGCCCCGCCCGCCGACTACTGCGCCATCGACTTCGGCACCTCCAACTCCGCCGTCGCCGTCCCGGCCGGGGACGCGATGGCGCTCGTGCCGCTGGAGCCCGAGCACGGCGAACGCGGCCGCACCATGCCCACGGCCGTGTTCTACCTGGCCGAGGGTCCGGGGCTGCAGAACCTGCCCAAGCTCTACGGCCGCGCCGCGGTGGCCGCCTATGTCGAGGGCACCGACGGCCGCCTGATGCGCTCGATGAAGAGCGCGCTCGGCTCCGCGCTCATGGAACAGCACACCGACGTGGGCGCCGGCCGCTCGGTCGCGTTCGGCGACGTCATCGCGAGCTACCTGCTGCACCTGCGGCGCGCCGCGCAGGCGCACGCGGGGCGCGAGATCGAGCGCGTCGTCCTCGGCCGGCCGGTGTTCTTCGTCGACGACGACGCCACCCGCGACGCCGCGGCCCAGGCCGGGCTCGAGGCCGCGGCGCGCTCGGTCGGCTTCCGCGAGGTGCACTTCCAGTACGAGCCGATTGCCGCGGCGTTCCACTACGAGCAGCAGGTCGATCGCGAGCAGGTCGTCATCGTCGCGGACATCGGCGGCGGCACGTCCGACTTCTCGGTCGTGCGCGTCGGCCCCGAGCGCATCGGCCGCGCCGACCGCCGCGACGACATCCTCGCGAGCCACGGCGTGCATGTCGCCGGCACCGACTTCGACCGCCACGTCGAGCTCGCGCGCATCCTGCCGGCGCTCGGCTACGGCGCCTACGGCCCGCCGCGCGCGGGCCGCGCGCCGCTGGAGGTGCCCAGCCGCATCTACTTCGACCTCGCCACCTGGCACCTGATCAACCTCTGCTACCGGCCGCAGCGGCTCATGGAGATCGCCTCCATGCGCGACGACTACGCCGACCCGCGCCACCACGCGCGGCTGACCACCGTGCTGCGCGAGCGCCTGGGCCACGCGCTGGCCGGCCTCGCGGAGGAGGCCAAGATCGCGGTCGCGCAGGGCGGCGCGCACGCGGTCGACCTGTTCGAGGTCGAGCGCGCGCTGGAGGTCGAGGTGACCGAGGCGCAGGTGGTCGAGGCGGTGAACCACGACCTCGGCCGCATCCTGCAGGCCGCCGGCGACACGGCGCGCCTCGCCGGCCTCCATGCCGACCAGATCGACGCGCTGTACTTCACCGGCGGCTCGACCGGCCTGCGCCTGCTCGCCGAGCGCCTGGCCGCCGCGTTCCCGCAGGCGCGGCCGGTGCACGGCGACCGCTTCGCCAGCGTCGCGACGGGCCTCGGGCTCGACGCGCGGCGCCGCTTCGGCTAGCCGCGACCACGGTCGCGTTGCATCGCGGAGACAGCCGCCCCCTGCTTGGGGGATGTCGCGCGGCGCGGCTTCGTGGTCTGATCGCCGACCGCCACTGCGGGAAGGCCGGGCGCGGCGCGGCATCCGGGCACCGCCGTGGTGCGGCGAGCCCGCCCGCCCCGGGCGAACCATCGCCTCCCGGGTCGCCGCCGCGAGGCATTTCCGCCAGGGCGCTTCGATAGAATGAAGCGCAAGCCCCAAGGTCTCCTTCGTCACATGAAACTCATCGGATCTCTCACCAGCGCCTACGTTCGCAAGGTGCGCATCGTGCTGGCGGAGAAGAAGCTGGACTACAACTTCGTGCTCGAGGATGTCTGGGGCAGCGACGCCATCCTCGCCTCCAACCCGCTCGGCAAGGTGCCGTGCCTCGTGATGGAAGGCGCGGAGGCGGTGTTCGACTCGCGCGTGATCGTCGAGTACGTCGACACGCTGTCGCCGGTGGGCAAGCTGATTCCGTCGTCGGGGCGCGAGCGCGTCGAGGTGCGCACGTGGGAGGCGCTCGCCGACGGCCTGATCGACGCCGCCGTCGTCGCGCGCCTCGAGAAGACCTGGCCCGGTCGCACCGACGGCCAGCGCTGCGACGCCTGGGTCGACCGCCAGATGGTGCGCATCGCCGCGGCGATCAAGTCGATCAGCCAGGGCCTCGGCGACAAGCCCTTCTGCGCGGGCACGCACTTCTCGCTCGCCGACATCGCGGTCGGCTGCGCCCTCGGCTACCTGGACTTCCGCTTCCCGGAGATCGCCTGGCGCGCCGACCACCCCAACCTCGCCCGCCTGGCCGACAAGCTCGCGCAGCGCCAGAGCTTCGCGGACACGGTGCCGCGGGAAGCGTGAATCCCGCATCCGATCTCGCAAAAATGGCAGCCTCGAGCTGCCATTTTCATAGGCGGATCGCGAGATCTACAATCTCGCAAATGGGATCGCAGAAAATCGAGCATTACACCCATCCGGCCCACTTCGAGCCGCTGCTTCCGGGCCAGCACAAGATGGGCCCGTTGCTCGAGCGCGCGAGCGACCTGACGCGAGCCGCCTCGCGCTTGACGCTGCCGGCAGGCCAACTCCCGATGCGACAGCTGGGCGAATTGCTCCGGCGGATGAACTCGTACTACACGAACCGGCTGGAAGGCGAGCACACCCGGCCGAGCGAGATCGAGCGCGCCCTGCATGACGACTATTCGCGCAGTGCCGACTTGGCGCGGCGCCAGCGGCTGGCGGTCGCGCATATCCGCACCGAGCTGTCATGCGAAGCCGAGCTGGATGGCTGGCTTGCCATCGAGGCTCGCTTGCCGCGGGATTCGGCGTTTTCTTCCATTGCCATGGACTCGGTACTGGCCGCGCTATACGGCCCGGAAGCCTTGCAATGGCTGCACAGGGAGTTGTTCTCCGAACTCGAGGCCGGCGATTTGCGGCTGACGGACGGCTCGTCGATGGTGCCTGGCGAGTTCAGGGAACGCCAGGTCAGCGTCGGCCGCCATGAAGCGCCGTTGCACACGGCGGTACCTGGCTTCCTCGGTCGCTGGAATGACGTGTATGCGCGAGCCCGAAGGGGCGAGCAGTCGATCGTCGCCCTCGCGGCCGCCCATCACCGACTGACCTGGATTCACCCGTTCCCCGATGGCAACGGCAGGGTGGCCAGGCTCCATTCACACTTGATGTTGCGCTCCATGGGACTCACGCACGGGCTCTGGTCTCCGTTGCGCGGATTTGCCCGCACGGAGGAACGCTACAAGGCCACCCTGGCTGCTGCCGACGAGCACCGCCGCGGCGACCTCGACGGCCGCGGAAACCTCACCGAAGCCGGGTTGATCGACTGGATCGACTACTGCCTGGACACCTTCATCGATCAAGCCAACTTCATGGGTGAACAGCTGAATGTGGCCACGATGCGTGAACGGATCGCCGCGGCCCTGGCGTTCGAATCCAGCATCCGCAGATCCGGCGTTCGCAGCGAGGCACTCATTCCGTTGCACTATTTGTTCGCGACAGCGGGATCGATCCCGCGGGCGGCATTCAAGACGATGACCGGCCTGGGCGACCGGACCGCGACCTCGCTGGTGTCCGCGCTGGTCGAACGGGGCTTCCTGGAAAGCGACACAGCCTACGGCGACGTTCGCTTCGGCATCCCCGACCACGCGCTACGTTTCTACTTCCCGGCGCTGTGGCCGGAAGCGGAACAGGAGCAGGCGAGCCGCGGCGATGCCTGACCGTCCGGGAAAACGCCCCAGTGATCGGCTGGCGGCGGTTTCGTAGAATTGCCCACGGGACGATGTGGACGGAGCATGCGGGCGCGCGAGGCGCACTGCGGCCGGTGCCCCATCGCGAGGAGGAAACCCATGCATCGCAGAACCCTGGTCGGCGCGCTGCCGGCCCTGGCCATCCTGAAATCGTTCGCGCAGGCGGTCGACGGCGCCGCCTCGCAGCCGGCCGGCGCCGCGGCGGGGCGCAAGTACGTGTGCCTGTCGCTGGTCGCCGACGAGATCCAGTACGTTCAATCGGTCGAGCCGGCCGTCGGCCACAACCTGCAGCGCAATGAGGTGACTGCCGAGCCTGCCGCGAATCTGCATCTGGACGAGGCCGCGCTCGTCGCGATGAACGAAGCGCTCGACCGCAGCTCGGCCAAGGGCGCGCCGCGCAGCTTCCTGATCGGCAGCGACCCGGCCTTCTTCGAGGATCAGTACGAGTGGTTCTCGGGCGATCGGGCGACACTGCCGCCCAAGCTCGCGAAATCGATCGACGGCGAGAAGGCGACCCACCTCCTGTTGCTGACCAAGTCCCGCTCGGACGCGGCGGACATCAAGACGGTCGACTTCGGCGTGAACGTGGGTCGCGGGCACGTGTCGGGCGTGGGCATCTACGGCGATCCTGGCCGCGGCGGCGTCATCGGCGGCGGCTCCCAGGACAGCCAGCAGGTTCAATTGCGGGCGCCGTACTTCGGTCTGGCCCCCTTCGCGAGCGTGCGGCTGTCGCTCGTGGAGCTCGCGTCGGGCCGGGTGCTCGCACACAAGACCGCCTTCCGAGCGCGCGCGCTCGCTCGCTCCAGCGAATCCTCGCGCTTCGCGCTGCTTCAGGACCTGATCCAGCAGGCCGTGCTCGAGACGCTGCCAGCCCTCGTCGACGCCAGCTGAGGTCGCGCGAGCCGAATACGCTGCTGGGTATCAGACCCGCCGACCTCAGCCCACCAGGTCCAGCGTCGCCTGCCCCGCCGGCGCCATCGGCACCTTGAGCCCGTCCGGCTGCGCGTGCGCGGCCTGGGCGGCGAAGCTGTTGGCGCGCGCGAGCGGCCAGTAGACCTTGTAGACGTTGTGCGGCCAATCGGCCTCGCCGCGCATCGCCTTCAGCAGCACGCCGGGGGCCACGAACTCGAGGTGGTTGGCGAGCAGCTTGACCTTGTCGCCGGCGACGCGGCGCACCACGTGGTTGGCGGTGATCTCGTTGGGATGCTGCAGCCCCGCGGCCTGCACGAGCTCGCGCAGCGCCTCCAGGGTGTGGCGGTGGAAGTTGTAGACGCGCTCGATCTTGGCCGGCACCACCAGCGCCTTCTGCCGCTGCGGATCCTGCGTGGCGACGCCGGTCGGGCAGTGGTCGGTGTGGCAGTGCTGGGCCTGGATGCAGCCGAGCGCGAACATGAAGCCGCGCGCCGCGTTGCACCAGTTCGCGCCGAGCGCCATCATGCGCGCGATGTCGAACGCGCTGACGACCTTGCCCGCGCAGCCGATCCTGATCCGGTCGCGCAGGTTCAGACCCACCAGCGTGTTGTGCACCAGCAGCAGGCCTTCCTGCAGCGGCGCGCCGACGTGGTCGGTGAACTCGAGCGGCGCCGCGCCCGTGCCGCCCTCGGCGCCGTCGACGACGATGAAGTCGGGCAGCAGGCCGGTCTCGAGCATCGCCTTGGCGATCGCGAACCATTCCCACGGATGGCCGACGCAGAACTTGAAGCCGGTGGGCTTGCCGCCCGAGAGCTCGCGCAGGCGGGCGATGAACTGCAGCATCTCGACCGGCGTCGAGAACGCGCTGTGGCTCGCGGGCGAGATGCAGTCCACGCCCTGCTCGACGCCGCGCGCGTCGGCGATCTCCTTCGTGACCTTGGGGCCGGGCAGCACACCGCCGTGGCCGGGCTTGGCGCCCTGGCTCAGCTTGAGCTCGATCATCTTGACCTGCGGCTCGCGCGCGTGCTGCGCGAACAGCTCGGCGTTGAACGTGCCGTCCGCGTTGCGGCAGCCGAAGTAGCCCGACGCGACCTCCCAGATCAGGTCGCCGCCCTGCGCCCGGTGGTGGACGCTGATCGAGCCCTCGCCGGTGTCGTGCGCGAAGTTGCCCATCTTCGCGCCGCCGTTGAGCGCCCGGATCGCCGCGCCGCTCAAGGCGCCGAAGCTCATCGCGCTGATGTTGAAGATGCTCGCGTCGTAGGGCTGCGCGCAGTTCGCGCCGATCGTCACGCGGAAGTCGTGCGAGGCCACGCGCGACGGCTGCAGCGAGTGGTTGATCCACTCGTAGCCCTCGGCCTGCACGTCCAGCTGCGTGCCCAGCGGGCGCTTGTCGGGATCGCCCTTGGCACGTTGGTACACGAGAGAGCGCTGCTGGCGCGAGAACGGCGCCGCCTCGTTGTCGCCCTCGATGAAGTACTGGCGCATCTCGGGGCGGATGAACTCGAGGAAGAAGCGCAGGTGGCCGATCACCGGGTAGTTGCGCAGGATCGAGTGGCGCTTCTGGCGCACGTCGCGCAGGCCCGTGACCACGCCCGCGAGGCCGACGATCGCCCACCCGCCGCCGGTGTGGAAGGCGACCTCGGTGAACGCGCCCAGCAGCATCATCACCGCGAAGGCGAGGAAGGTGAGGTAGCGGATGGGGAAGAAGCGGTCGAGCGACAGCAGCCAGGTGGGCATTTGGATCTCGCGTCGTGGTGGTGCCGGGGCTCGTCGCCCCCTTCGTCATCTTCGGCGGCCCGGGCGCCGACTTGATGACGCCGGCGCGACGGGACGCACGGGTGCCGCCCGCGGGCGGCGATCCAGCTGCAATGTACTGCCGCGCAGCCGGCGGCGGGCCGCAGGACTTCCCCGAGCGTGCCAGCGGGTACGTCAGCCCAGCGCGAGCGTCGCGCGCACGGCGCCGGCGCGGTCGGCCCGGGCACTGAGGCC
>DASVLN010000224.1:0-4906 GCA_036384855.1 Burkholderiaceae bacterium
AGAGGGCACCGGTGCGCATGAGCCCGGTCATCGCGATCCAGGCCGCCGCCCAGGCCAGCAGCGCGGGCAGCGGCCAGCGCAACGCAGGCAGGCGCGCGCGCGGCGGCGATGGGGGGGCGGCGGACGAGGCGGACGGACGCATGTCGCCAGTGTCTCGTCGGGCGCGTCCGGCCGCCCGGTGGAAAAGAGCCCCGAAAACCGGTCGTTCCCCACCGGCGAGCCCGGTCGGCAAAGAAAAAGGCGATCCGGTCAGGGATCGCCTTGGAAAGCACAGGGGTTGTGCTAGGAGGAGACAAGCAAGAAATACACTGAACTAGACCTGTTATCGGCGCCGGCGTTCCGCCGTCGAGGGCGATTTACAGGCCGGTTACGTAACAAATCGAGAATTCGTTCACGGAATTCGCCGCCGGTCGCCCGGCCGTGCGATGCGCGCCACGCGACCGTGGCGCTCCGGCTCGTCCGTGGGCGAGCCGGGGTCGTCGACACCTTTTCTCAGTGGGCCAGGGACAGCGCGCCCGCCGCCTTGCCCTTGCCGGCACGTGCCGGCGGGTTGCACAGCCCGCACACGAAGTGGCGCGCCATCTCGTGCGGGTGGGTGACGAAATGGCCGCCGCACTTGGTGCACTTGGTCATCGTCAGCATGCCGTTGTCCACGAACTTCACGAGGCGCCACGCACGCGTGATCGACAGCAGCGGCTCCAGGCCCTGCGCCTCGGTCTGCTCCTGGTAGAGCTGGTAGGCCTTGATCACCGTGTCGATCTCCTCCATCGCCGCGGCCTTGTTCAGGTACTCGTGGATGTTGAGGAAGAGGCTGGCGTGGATGTTGGGCTGCCAGGTCATGAACCAGTCGGTCGAGAACGGGAGCTGTCCCTTGGACGGGCTCTTGCCCGAGACTTCCTTGTACAGGCGCAGCAGGCGCTCGTAGGACAGGTCGGTCTCCGACTCCAGCACCTGCAGTCGAGCACCGAGCTTGATCAGCGTGACCGCACGTTCGATCTGCTTGGCTTCGGTGAGGATGCTCTTGACGCGCATGGCGGTTCTCCTGCCTGGTTCGTTATGGTCGAGGGCGCGGCCTTCGCCGGCGGCTTACGCGGCTTCCTGGTGGCGGCCGGCCATCAGGATGGAGGCGTGCAGGCGCGAGACCGTCTCGTTGGCGGCGCTCTTGCCGTGGCTGGTGATCAGGTTCCAGATCAGGTCGTCGTCCATGCGGAAGCGGCAGAGCAGCGTGTTGCCCGACGCGATCTTCATCATCTGGGCCGGCGTGAGGGCCTGGATCATGTTGGCCGTCTCCTCCGAGATCCCCAGGCGGAACAGCGCCTGTTCGCGATCCGAACGGATCAGGCTCTGGGCCAGCATCATGTAGGACAGGTTGGCTTCGCGGATCTCGGCGAGGATCTGGTTGGTTTCCATGGTGCTGTTCCTTGCTTGTCTGGTAGAGGTGAGAAACGTGTCAAACGGTGTCAACGTGGGATGAACTTTAAAACCGGGAACTGGCCGGCAACATAAGTCCACTTCGGCCACTTGAGTCGGGCTTGCGCCAGCAGGTCTGTCAGGCGAATTCCTACACGTCTGTCATCCGGCCCAGGCAAAAAATACATCGCTGGGGCGTTGGCCCGCGCCGCGTCGCGCGAGTCCCTTGGGCGGGAATGGGCTATGGAACGTCCTTCCCATGGCAAAACGGCGGCCAGGGCCCGGGCCCCGACCGCCGAGCGGCGGCGATGCGGCGGTCGCTCAGTGCGCGGCCGCGGGCTCCTGGGCGGCGCCGATCCCCTCGGGCGTCGCGGGCGCGGCCTCCGGCAGCGCGACGTCGCGGTAGTACTTCGCCGGGGTGCCGAACCAGACCTGGTTGTCGGGCACGTCCTTGCGCACCTGCGAGCAGGCGCCGATCTCGGCGTTCTCGCCGATCGTGACGGAGGGCATGATCACCACGCTCGCGCCGAAGCGCGACTTGCGCTTCAGTCGCCCGACGCTCTTGCAGTCGTTGCGCGTCAGGTCGGGCGTGTCGGTGACGACGAAGGCGTACTTCATGACGACGTCGTCCTCCACGACCGTGCCCGCCGAGAGCGTCCCGCGACTGCCCATCAGCACGCGGTCGCCGAGGTCGCAGCGGTCGCGGATCTCGCAGAACGACGTGAACGAGCAGTCCGCGCCGATGCGCACGTCGCGGCCGACCTTGGTGTACGTGCCGATCTTCGTGCGCGGGCCGATGACCGAGCCGCGCAGCACCATGGCGTAGTCCTCGAGGACGACGCCGTCGGCCAGGACGACGTCCTCCTCGACGATGCAGAAGCGCCCGATGCGGACGTTCGCGCCGAGCGTGGCGCCGGGGGAGATGCACGACAGGGTCATGGTGAACCTTTCTCAGTGGGCGAGCCTGGGGACGCCCGAGTGCGAGGCCTTGGAAGGCATGGCGCGGGCGGGGACGCCCGAGACCACGAGGTCCTCCTGCTCGACATCGCGTGTGACGACGGCGCCAGCCCCGACGACGACACCGCGCGCGATGGACACGCGCGGCCTGAGCACGCTGGCGGCGCTCAGGAAGGCGCGATCCCCGATCCGGCAATTGCCGGCGATCGCGACGTTGTTGGCGAAATGGACGTGCGTCCCGACCACGCAGCCGTGGCCGATCTTGGTGCCGTGCGCGACCACGCAGCCGGCGCCCAGCGACGTCACCTCGTTGATGGAGCCGCGCACGACGGTGACGTCGGTGCCGATGAAGCAGTCGTCGCCGACGCGCGCGCCGCCGATCTGCGGCTGGACGATGCGCTCGCCCGACTCCGGATCCCAGACCCAGGCGACGCCGGTGGCGCCGATGGTCGAGTGCGACTCGATGGTCACGCGGTCGCCGATCACGCTGCCGTCCTTCACGACGACATGCGAATCGAGGTGGCTGGCGGAGCCGATCTCGCAGTCGCCGACGACGCAGTACGGCCCGATCACGGTGCCGGGGCCGATGCGCGCCGCGGGCGAGACGACCGCGGTGGGATGCACCTCGCCCCGGGTCGGCCCGGGCGGGGCGAAGAGGTGGCGCATGAGCAGGTAGAACGCGCGCTGCGGATGCGCGACGAGCAGCTGGCAGGCGTAGTCGCCGGCGAGCGGCCGGGCCGTCATGACGACGATGTCGTCGTGCTGGAACGCGGGCTCGGCCTCGCCTTCCCAGAAGTACAGGCCGCGCGGCTCCTGGGCGAAGTAGCTGCACAGCCGCAGCGGCCCGCAGTCGCGCGCCGGGCGCGGCACGCACTCGACGCCCAGCGCCGCGAGGGCGGCGAGGATGTCGGGCAGCGAGAAGCCGGCGTTCTTCATGGTGGCGCCCATGATGGGCGCTGGCGCGCGCGGCCGATCGGCGGATCTGCGGGGCAAAAGCGCGGCAATCCGCGCCCGGGCCGTCGCCGCGCGCGCCGGCCGGCAATTGGCGGGCGGATCCGGCCCATTTCCCGCCATCGCCGCGGAGCCCGGGCGCGGATCATCGGCCTACGCCCGTTCCCGCGCGGCCGCGGGGCGGCGCGACACCAGGAAAGTCCGCCATGGCAGCCCAATCGCCGATCTACGTCACCCAGCCCGAGCTTCCGCCGCTGGAGGAGTTCCTGCCCTACCTGCAGAAGATCTGGGACGGCCGCCAGCTCACCAACGGCGGCCCCTTCCACGTCGCGCTCGAGGCGGCGCTGTGCGAGTACCTCGGCGTGCGCCACGTCTCGCTGTTCGCCAACGCGACCATCGCGCTCGTCACGGCGCTGCAGTCGCTGCGCGTGACGGGCGAGGTGATCACGACGCCGTACTCGTTCGTCGCGACCGCCCACTCGGCCATGTGGAACGGCATCAAGCCCGTGTTCGTCGACGTCGATCCGGTGACGCTCAACCTCGACCCGGCCAAGATCGAGGCCGCGATCACGCCGCAGACCACGGCCATCCTGCCGGTGCACTGCTACGGCACGCCGTGCGACGTCGACGCGATCCAGCGCATCGCCGACGACTACAACCTCAAGGTCATCTACGACGCCGCGCACGCGTTCGGCGTCCGGCGCGAGGAGGGCGGCGGGATGCGCTCGATCCTCGACCACGGCGACCTGTCGGTGCTCAGCTTCCACGCGACCAAGGTCTTCAACACCTTCGAGGGCGGCGCGATCGTCTCGCCCGACGCGAAGGCCAAGCAGCGCATCGACCACCTGAAGAACTTCGGCTTCGTCAACGAGACGACGGTCGTGGCCACGGGCATCAACGGCAAGATGAGCGAGTTCAACGCCGCGCTGGGCCTGCTGCAGCTCAAGCACGTCGGCGCGGCCATCGAGCGCCGCGGCGCCATCGAACGCCGCTACCGGGCGCAGCTGCAGGGCGCGCCGGGGGTGCGCTTCCTCGACCGCCCGGCCGGCGTCACCGCCAACCACTCGTACCTGCCGATCCTCGTCGGCCCCGAGCATTCGGCCGGGCGGGACGGCCTCTACCACGCGCTGCGCGCCGAGGGCGTGATGGCGCGGCGCTACTTCCATCCGCTGATCTCCGACTTCCCGATGTACCGCGGTCTGCCGTCGGCCGATCCGCGCGGCCTGCCGGTCGCGCGCCGCGCGTCGGAGCAGGTGATCTGCCTGCCGATCTACCCCGCCCTCGCGGACGCGGACGTCGACCGCATCGCCGGCATCGTCCGCGACACCGCCACGCGCGCCCGCGCCGACGCGGCGCCCGCGGCGATCGCGGAGCCCTTGCTGCTGCACGCCGCCTGAGCCGCCCGCAGGCGCTTGCACCGCAGTGCGGAGCACGGTTGCCCATGAGCCTCGCGCCGATGCCCGGCGTGCGCCAAATGGCCGGCCTTGGCCCGATTCATCCCCCGATCGCGCGCGACCCCGGACGCGCATCATGGGGCATGACCTCCGAGATCCGCCCCAAGCCCGCCCGCAGCACGCTGGTCGTCGTC
>DASVLN010000225.1:0-13173 GCA_036384855.1 Burkholderiaceae bacterium
CGAGCCGTATGCGCCGGCCACCGCCGCGGCCGTGGTGCGGCCGCCCGTCGCCGGCCAGCCGCTGCCGCCGCCGTCCCGGACCCTGCAGGAGGAAATGCGCCAGGCCTCGGCCGTCTGCAACCGCGGCCGCGAACGGGTCGAGAAGATGTTCAGCGAGGCGCGCCTCGGCCGAGTCATCGACGCCGAGGCCTGCCAGCCGCTGGTGCAGGAGATCTCGGACTCCGTCATCCGCAACCCGGGCGCGCTGGTGAGCCTCGCGCGCCTGAAGACGCAGGACGACTACTCCTACATGCACTCGGTGGCCGTGTGCGCGCTGATGGTGGCGCTCGGTCGCGAGCTCGGCTTCGACGAGGAGCAGTGCCGCCGCGCCGGCACCGCCGGCCTGCTGCACGACGTCGGCAAGGCGCTGATGCCGCTGGAGATCCTCAACAAGCCCGGCAAGCTCACCGACGAGGAGTTCGACGTCATGCGCAGCCACCCGCTGCGCGGCCACGAGCTTCTGCTGGAGGCGCGCGGTGCCGATCCCGCGGCCATGGACGTCTGCCTGCACCACCACGAGAAGATGGACGGCTCCGGCTACCCGTACAAGCTGACGCCCGATCGCCTGACCCAGCTCGCGCGCATGGGCGCGGTCTGCGACGTCTACGACGCGATCACCTCGAACCGTCCCTACAAGGCGGGCTGGGATCCGGCCGAATCGATCGGCAAGATGGCGAGCTGGAAGGGCCACTTCGACCCGCAGATCTTCGCGGCCTTCGTCAAGAGCGTGGGCATCTACCCGACCGGCTCGCTCGTGCGCCTGCATTCCGAGCGCCTGGCCGTCGTCCTCGAGCAGAACCCGCAGGCGCTGACCGCGCCGGTCGTGCGCGTCTTCTTCTCGCTGAAGTCCAACATGCCTGTCTCGCTGCAGCGCCTCGACCTCTCGAGCGGCACCAGCGACCGCATCGTCGGCCGCGAGTCGCCGGAACGCTGGAACTTCGCTTTCCTCGACGAGCTGTGGGCGGGAGATGCGGCGCCGAAGAGGCGCTGAGCGGCGCTGAGCGGTTGCGCGAGGGCCGGGATGACTTGCCGCGTCGCGCGAATTCTCGCACCCGGAAGCCACCGCCCCGGATCGGCGAGCCGGGCGCGCCGGCGGGTCAGATCGCCCGGCTGACCATGATCCAGCCGCGTGTGGACGCCGTGCGGCCGGCCTGGGCCGGAGCGGCGCCGATTCGCGATGCCAGCACGGCGTCGACGGTCCAGAGGGACGCGTTGCTCCAGCTCAGGCCCGCGCCGGCGCCGCGGATCGTGGCGCCGTTGTCGACGGCTGCCCACGTCCGGTGGTTGATGCGCAGGTGGGCGGCGTCGAAGAAGCCCCGCAGCTGGAGGCGCCCGCCGGACAGGGCGCCCAGTCCCTGGCGCCATTCGACCGTGGCCGTGCCGCCGGAATCGCCGGAGAGCGCGCCGCTCTCGTAGGCCCGCACCGAATAGGGGCCGCCCACCGACAGCTTCTCCGCCGAGTCGAGATTCGCATCCGTCGCCTGCACCGACACGGCCAGGTAGAGCGCGCCGTCGGCCGTCAGGCGCTGCTGGTGCGATGCGTCGAGGTTCCACTTCGTGAACGAGCCGCGGGTCCGGGCCGACGCCTGGTCGGCGGCGCCGGCGGCCGAATTGTCGAAGCCGACGTGGCCGGTGGCCAGGGCCAGGGTCCACCCGCTCGCGCCATCGCCCGGCCACGACTGCAGATCGCCGCTCAGGCTGAGGACGCCGCTGTCGACGTGGCGCTGGTTGTCGATGCCGGTCGCGCCGATGTCGTCGCGCAGGCGCTTGTGGTCGAACTCGGCCGTCACATAGACGTTCGCGCGCCTGCCGCGCAGCACGGGATACCGCAGCCAGGCGCTGCTCACGCCGGCCGAGCCGTGCGCATCGAGCGCGCTGGCGTCTTCGCCCAGGTGGTAGCGCATCGCGGAATACGCGACGCCGGCATGGGTGCCCGAGCCGCCGAGCACGATGTCGTAGGAAGCGCGCGCGTAGCGCATGCCGCTGCCGCTGGTGAGCAGCGCGAGGCCGAGCGTGTCGCCGCGATGCAGCGGGTTGAAGAGGCTGCCGGCGGCGCTGACGCGCGCGCGACCGGTGTAGCGGCTGCCGAAGTTGTCCAGGCCGAAGTCGAAGTGCGGCGTGGGGAGTTCCTGCGCCTGGACGTCCAGGTCGGTCGAGCCGGGCTCGCTCCCCGGCGAAGCCGTGGCGCCCACGGAGACTTCCGGCAGGTCGGACAGCAGCAGCAGGGCCCGATCCAGGGACGCATCCGCCACGGGTGCGCCAGGCTTCAGGGGGGCCAGGATCTCGCGCATCAGGGCGCTCGCGACGGGACTCTTGTTGCCGCTCAGGCGGACGTCGCCGTAGCGGGCTTCGAGAACCTGGACCGTCAGTTCGCCCTGCCGGATCGACTGGGCCGGGATCAGCGCACGCGAGAACGGATAGCCCTGGCGCTGGTAGTAGCGCGTGATGCGGGCCACGGCCTCGCTGACTTCCCCGAGCGTCACGGTGCGGCCTTCCAGGTCCTGCACGAGCGCATGCAAGGTCGACTCGTCGACGACCGTGTTGCCGGTGATGCGGATGTGGCGCAGCTCGAACTTGACCGCGGACAGGTCGTCCTTCGCCCGGGCGGCGTCGAGCCGGATCGACGGCGCGGGCTGCGCGGTCGACGGGACGACGGGCGGATGCACCTGCTGCAGGAGATCGCCGGCACCGGGCTGGACCTGGGCCAGCGCCAGGCGCGCGATCGGGGTCAGCAGCAGCAGCGAGGCGAGGCGAAGAGTGGTCGAACGCATGGTTTGTCGTGTGGTCGATGCGGGGCGCCGAGGGTCACTCGGCGTTGGGGGCGGACGGCAGGCGGACGCCGCCGCGCCGGATCTGCAGCGTCAAGCGCGCGTTGGGGCTGGAGACGACGATCGGCGGCGATTCGAATTGCGGCGCCAGCAGTTCCAGGGGCCGGGGCGCTTGCTGGCTCGACGCGCTGACGGACAGGGCGGGCGGCGCCGTCGGAATGGCGACGACCGAAGGCGCATCCACGCCGGCGTCGCTCGGGAGGGTGGCCGTCGCCGAGGCCAGGGAAAGGCCGCCGGACTGGATCATCGGCACGACATTGGCCAGCACGGCCTGCTGGGTCGGCGACACCGTCGGCGGTGGGGGGGTGCCCGCGCTCGCGGCGAGGATGCTCGCGCTTGCGCTGGCCTGGCCCACGATGGCGTAGTTGCCCACGTCCGCGCCGCCGTACGAACTGCTGAGGGTGACCGTCTTGCCCGCGCCGATCGCCGCGTCGGTGAAGGCCCCCGTGGCGCTGAGCGTGACCTGGTCGCCTGCCTGCAAGCCCTGCAGCTCCGCGTTCGCGGTCGACACGACGGCCGCGGTCGACCCGTCGAACACCTTGTCGGCAGCCGTGATGCCCGATACGACGAGCGGGGCCTGGGCGATCGAGGCCGTGAGCCCGGTGGGCTGCTCGATCGTGTAGTTGCCGGCGTCGGTGCCGGCCAGCGTGTATCCCGTGACGGTCACGGACTTGTTCGAGCCGGCGTTCTTGTCGGCGAAGGTGCCGATGCCGGTGCCCGAGACCGAGACCACGTCGCTGCCCAGCGCCGTCACCGAGGCGGTGCCGGCGAGCGTCGCGTTGGTCGTGGCGTCGTAGGTCTTGTTGCTGGCCGTGATGCCGCTGACCGCGAGGTCGGCCTTGGCGATGGTGGCCGTCAGGCCGGTGGGCTGGATGACGTTGTAGTTGGCGGCGTCGGTGCCGGCCAGGGTATAGCCAGTGACCGTCACCGACTTGTTCGAGCCGGCGTTCTTGTCGGCGAACGTGCCGATGCCGGTGCCCGTCACCGAGACCATGTCGCTGCCCAGCGCCGTCACGGAAGCCGTGCCCGACAAGGTTGCGGCCGTGGTGGCGTCGTAGGTCTTGTTGCTGGCGGTGACGCCGCTGACCGCGAGATCGGCCTTGGAGATGGTGGCGGTCAGGCCGGCGGGTTGGATGACGTTGTAGTTGCCGGCGTCGGTGCCGGTCAGCGTGTAGCCAGCGACGGTCACGGCCTTGTTCGAACCGGCGTTCTTGTCGGCGAAGGTGCCGATGCCGGTGCCCGACACCGAGACCACGTCGCTGCCCAGTGCCGTCACCGAGGCAGTGCCGATGAGCGTCGCGCTGGTCGTGGTGTCGTAGGTCTTGTTGCTGGCGGTGACGCCGCTGACCGCGAGGTCGGCCTTGGCGATGGTGGCCGTCAGTCCGGTGGGCTGGATGACGTTGTAGTTGCCGGCGTCGGTGCCGGCCAACGTGTAGCCGGTGACGGTCACGGACTTGTTCGAGCCCGCGTTCTTGTCGACGAACGTGCCGATGCCGGTGCCCGTCAGCGAGACCACGTCGCCGCCCAGGGCCGTCACCGAGGCGGTGCCGGTGAGCGTCGCGGTGGTGGTGGCGTCGTAGGTCTTGTTGCTGGCGCTCACGCCGCTGACCGCGAGGTCGGCCTTGGAGATGGTGGCGGTCAGGCCGGTGGGCTGGACGATGTTGTAGTTGACGGCGTCGGTGCCAGCCAGGGTATAGCCGGTGACCGTCACCGACTTGTTCGAGCCGGCGTTCTTGTCGACGAACGTGCCGATGCCGGTGCCCGTCACCGAGACGACGTCGGTGCCCAGGGCCGTCACCGAGGCGGTGCCGGTGAGGGTCGCGCTGGTCGTGGTGTCGTAGGTCTTGTTGCTGGCGGTGACGCCGCTGACCGCGAGGTCGGCCTTGGAGATGGTGGCGGTCAGGCCGGTGGGCTGGATGACGCTGTAGTTGCCGGCGTCGGTGCCGGCCAGCGTGTAGCCGGTGACGGTCACGGACTTGTTCGAGCCCGCGTTCTTGTCGGAGAAGGCGCCGAGGCCGGTGCCGCTCACCGAGACGATGTCGCTGCCCAGTGCCGTCACGGAGGCCGTGCCCGACAAGGTCGCGGCCGTGGTGGCGTCGTAGGTCTTGTTGCCGGCCGTGATGCCGCTGACCGCGAGGTCGGCCTTGTCGATGGTGGCGGTCAGGCCGGTGGGCTGGACGATGTTGTAGTTGACGGCGTCGGTGCCTGCCAACGTGTAGCCGGTGACGGCCACGGACTTGTTCGAGCCCGCGTTCTTGTCGACGAACGTGCCGATGCCGGTGCCGCTGACGGAGACCACGTCGCTGCCCAGCGCCGTCACGGAGGCCGCGCCCGACAAGGTTGCGGCCGTGGTGGCGTCGTAGGTCTTGTTGCTGGCGGTGACGCCGCTGACCGCGAGGTCGGCCTTGTCGATGGTGGCGGTCAGGCCGGCGGGTTGGATGACGTTGTAGTTGCCGGCGTCGGTACCGGTCAGCGTGTAGCCGGTGACGGTCACGGCCTTGTTCGAACCAGCGTTCTTGTCGGCGAAGGTGCCGATGCCGGTGCCCGACACCGAGACCACGTCGCTGCCCAGTGCCGTCACCGAGGCAGTGCCGGTGAGCGTCGCGCTGGTCGTGGTGTCGTAGGTCTTGTTGCTGGCGGTGACGCCGCTGACGGCGAGGTCGGCCTTGGCGATGGTGGCCGTCAGTCCGGTGGGCTGGATGACGTTGTAGTTGCCGGCGTCCGTGCCGGCCAACGTGTAGCCCGTGACGGTTACCGCCTTGTTCGAGCCGGCGTTCTTGTCGACGAAGGTGCCGACGCCGGTGCCGCTCACGGAGACCACGTCGCTGCCCAGTGCCGTCACGGAGGCCGTGCCCGACAAGGTTGCGGCCACGGTGGCGTCGTAGGTCTTGTCGCTGGCGGTGACGCCGCTGACGGCGAGGTCGGCCTTGGCGATGGTGGCCGTCAGGCCGGCGGGTTGGATGACGTTGTAGTTGCCGGCGTCCGTGCCAGCCAGGGTATAGCCAGTGACCGTCACCGACTTGTTCGAGCCGGCGTTCTTGTCGACGAACGTGCCGATGCCGGTGCCCGTCACCGAGACGACGTCGCTGCCCAGTGCCGTCACCGAGGCGGTGCCGGTGAGCGTCGCGGTGGTCGTGGTGTCGTAGGTCTTGTTGTTGGCGCTCACGCCGCTGACCGCGAGATCGGCCTTGGAGATGGTGGCCGTCAGTCCGGTGGGCTGGATGACGTTGTAGTTGCCGGCGTCGGTGCCGGCCAACGTGTAGCCCGTGACGGTTACCGCCTTGTTCGAGCCGGCGTTCTTGTCGGCGAAGGTGCCGATGCCGGTGCCCGACACCGAGACCACGTCGCCGCCCAGGGCCGTCACCGAGGCGGTGCCGGTGAGCGTCGCGGTGGTCGTGGCGTCGTAGGTCTTGTTGCTGGCGCTCACGCCGCTGACGGCGAGGTCGGCCTTGGCGATGTCGGCGGTCGCGCTGGCCAGGCCGTTCAGGTAGTAGTGCTGGCCGCTGCCATCCGTGGTGGTGGTGCCGCCGCCGCCGAAGGTGACGCCGAGCAGGCTCACCGACTTGCCCGTGCCGGCGTTCTTGTCGGAGAACTGCGCCGTGGCGCCGGCGGTGCTCACCGTCACGCCGGAGGGCAGGCTGGCCACCGTGGGCGCCGAGTGGATGACGGCCGAGGTCGTGCCGTCATAGGTCTTGTTGGCGATCGTCACCCCCACGTTGACGGCCATGTAGGACGTGATCGTGCCGGCGCCGCCGGCGTCGTAGATGCTGTAGTCGGTCGGTGAACTGAAGCTCGTCGGGCTGTAGTAGATGTCGATGGCGCTGCTGCTGTTGCCCGCGTAGAGGAAGCTGTTGAAGTTGTCGTCGAACCTCACCGTGCCCGTCCCGCGCGCCGCGTTGTCGGCGTGCAGCACCGCCTTGCCGGGGCCATCGATCTCGATGCCTCCCCCCCAGGTCGTCGACGAGCCCGTGGGATCGGTCGCGTTCGGCACGCCAGTGGTGGTCACGAAGTGGATGTCGCGATACGCGCTCAAGGTCAGCGTGCTGCCGCTCGTCCAGTTGTAGCCGAAGCCGCCGTTGTTGTAGTCGCTCACCGCGCCGATGAAGTCGAGGATGACGATGTCGCCGTTGCCCGCGGTGCCGGTCGTGCAAGCGACGCCGCTGCAGCTGCCGTGCGACGCCGTCGTCTTGACGGTGACGCTGCCGCTGTTGAGCGCGTTGGTCAGCGCGACGGAATCGACGTCGATGTGGAATGACGATCCCCACAGGCTGGCATTGCCGATGACGACGTCGTCCGGATCCAGCAGCCAGTTGCCGGCCGTGCCGCCGGGCGCCGAGGTGTCGACCGCGGCCGAGGCGCTCACCTTCAACCGGTGGCCGGACGTCTCGACCTGGCCGCCGTTGCCTGCCTGGGTGCCGCCGCGCGCGCTGATGCCGCCGTCGAACTGCGTGCTGCCATCGGACCACACGACCGCGGTGCCGCCCTGGCCCGTCGTCAGGGCGTCCGCCCGGATGCCAGCACCCGCCGCGACGGTGGCCGCCAGTGCGTGCTGCTCGCTGCCGCCACCCTGGAAATTCCCGCCGACCAGCGCCGTACCGCCGCCGGCATCGCCGCTGACGTCGACGAGGCTGCCGGCAGCCAGGTTCACCGCATTGCCCGACAGGACGTGTACCGTCCCGCCGGTCTCCCCCGCCGCGCGGCCCGACGCGTCCAGCGTGCCGCTGTTCGACGCGCTGCCCGAGCCGCCGCCATCGAGCACGATCGTTCCGTCGACGGCATGCACGCTGCGCGCCTCGACGATGCCGCTGTTGTTGACCGCGCTGGCCAGCACCGCGTCACGCGCACCCGCCGACAGAAGCACGGTGCCGCCGTCCGCCGCGATCAGCCCGCCGTTCTCGGCCAGGTTGTTCAAGGTGCTGCGCTTCACCGTCACGGAAAGCAGCCGGTCCTGGGCGAAGGTCAGGCTCACATCGCTGCCCGCGGCCAGCGCCACCGAGCCCAGCGGGGCACTGATGCTGCCGGCGTTGCCCACCGTGTTCCCGACCAGGGCCACATAGCCGCCCTCGGCAGCGGAGATGTGCCCCTGGTTGACGATGGAGCCGGTGCCGGCCCCTTCGAAATGCGCGCCGCCCCCGGGCGCCAGGTCGAGCGTGGAGGCCACCAGCCCACCGACGTCGACCTGCGAGCTGGCGCCGAACAGCACGCCGTTCGGGTTGATCAGCCAGACCTGGCCATTGGCGTCGAGACGGCCGAAGAACCGGGTGGCCGAGGTGTCGGAGATGCGGTTGACCGCGACGGCGGTGGCCGAGGGCTGCACGAACCGCACGGACTCCTGGGCGGTGGTGTCGAACGACTGCCAGTCGAGCGCGACGTTGGAGCTCGACTGCGTGATCGTGGTGACGCTGCCGGCTTGACGGATGGTGGCGCTGCCGGAGGTCACCGTCCCGCCCTGCGGGCCTGCCAGCGCATGCGCCGCGCCCAGGAGCAGGGTCGAGGCGGCCGCCCGCCGGCGCGTCTTGCCGCCGCGGCCCCGGGCGGTCTCGGCCACTGCCACCCAGGCCCGGCGGGCCGCATTCCAGACGAGGCGGAAGATCTTGTTCTGACTGGCGTGACCGTGCACGGGGCGCTCCTTGGATGGTCTCTACCTCAGGAAGCCGGCCCGGTTCGGCCGGCTCCTGGATCGTTGCCTTCGGATGCTAGCCACGATGCCACGCGGACCATCCGTGAAGAAGCGCCCGCAAGCGTGACTACATCACGGCTTCACGGCAGTCGTCCGGGCGTGCACGGAGCGCCCCGCCATGAAAAAGGCCCGGCATCGCTGCCGGGCCCTCGCCTTCAGGAAGCCGCGCGTTCAGTGCGCCGGCTTCGGCTGCTCGTGGTCGACCTCGTCGATCGCCGCGTCAGCGTCCTCGGACGCCTGCGAGCGCTTGTGGTGGTCGGCGCCCAGCAGCAGGTAGAACGCCGGCACGACGAACAGCGTGAACAGCGTGCCGATGGACATGCCCGTGAAGATCACGAGGCCCATCGCCTGCCGTCCGGCGGCGCCTGCGCCCGAGGCGATCACCAGCGGCACCACGCCGAAGACCATCGCGGCGGTGGTCATCAGGATGGGGCGCAGCCGGATGGACGTGGCCGAGAGGATGGCCTCCATCTTCGACAGGCCGCGCTTCTGCTCGTTGTTGGCGACCTCGACGATCAGGATCCCGTGCTTGGAGATCAGCCCCATCAGCGTCACCAGGCCGACCTGGGTGTAGATGTTGACCGAGCTGAAGCCCCAGAAGATGAAGATCATCGCGCCGAAGAGGGCCTGCGGCACGGACATCAGGATGACGACCGGGTCGCGGAAGCTCTCGAACTGCGCGGCCAGCGCCAGGAACACGATGATGACCGCGAACGCGAGCGTGATCACGAAGCCGCCGGACTCGTTGTGGAACAGGCGCGACTGGCCGGCGTAGTCGGCGTTGTAGCCGGAGGGTGCGACCTGCTTGAGCGTGTCCTGCAGGAACTTCAGCGTGTCGCCCTGCGAGCCGCCTGCCACGCCCGAGATCGTGACCGAGTTCAGCTGCTGGAAGCGCGTGATCGCCTCCGGCTGCACGCTGTACTCGAGGTGGGCGATCGTGCTCGCCGGGATCAGGCCGGCGCTGGGCGTCTTGATGTAGAAGTCCAGCACGTTGGACGGGTTCAGCCGGTCGACCTGGAGCACCTGCGGGATCACCTTGTACGAGCGGCCCGCGATCGAGAAGTAGTTGACGTAGCCGCCGCCCAGCGCCGCCGTCAGCGCGGAGCCGACGTCCTGCTGGGTCATCCCGAGCGCGGCGATCTTGTCGCGGTCGACGACGACCTTGGCCTGCGGCGCGTCCAGCTTCAGGTCCTGGTCGAGGAAGTAGAACTTGCCCGACGCGCGCGCCTTGTCCATCACCTGCTGCGCGACGGTGTTCAGGTTCTCGAACGGCTCCGTCGTGGTGATGACGAACTGCACCGGCAGGCCCGAGGTACCGGGCAGCGGCGGGAACTGGAAGGCCGCCACGCGCGCGCCGGCGATCCTGTTCCACTTCGCCTGCAGGTCGACCTGGATCTCGTGCGCGCTGCGGGTGCGGTCGCCCCAGTCCTTGAGCAGCACGCCGCCGATGCCGGCGTTGACCGTCGGCACGCCGGTGATCTGGAACATCTGCTTGTACTCGGGCGCCTGGTGCGCGATGTCGAAGACCTGCTTGGCGTAGGTCTGCATCTGGTCGGAGGTCGCGTTGGGCGCGCCCACGACCTGCGACAGCACGATGCCCTGGTCCTCCTCCGGCGCCAGCTCGCCCTGCGACATCATGAACATGACGCCCAGCAGCGCGAACAGCAGCAGGCCCATCACGATGACGACGGGGTAGGTCTTGAGCAGTCCGCCCAGGATGCGCTGGTAGCGCCCGCGCACCTTCTCGAAGACGTGGTCGATCGCGTGCGCGAACTTGCCGTCGTCCTGGTCGGCGCGGAAGATGCGCGAGCACATCATCGGCGACAGCGTCAGCGCGACGATGCCGGAGACGAACACCGCCGCCGCCAGCGTGAACGCGAACTCGGTGAACAGGGCGCCGGTGAGGCCGCCCTGGAAGCCGATCGGCACGTACACCGCGACCAGCACCACCGTCATCGCCATGATGGGCCCCGCGAGCTCGCGCGCGGCGACCAGCGCGGCCTGCAGCGGCGTCTTGTGCTCCTCCTTCATGTGGCGGTCGACGTTCTCCACCACGATGATGGCGTCGTCGACCACCAGGCCGATGGCCAGCACCAGCGCGAGCAGCGTGAGCAGGTTGATCGAGTACCCGAGCGCCAGCATGATGAAGAAGGCGCCGATCAGCGACAACGGCATCGCCACCAGCGGCACCACCACGGCGCGGAACGTGCCGAGGAACAGGTAGATCACCACCGTCACGATCAGCAGCGCCTCGACCAGCGTCTTCACCACTTCCTTGATGGAGGTGTTGATGAAGTCGGTGGAGTCGTAGACGATCTCGCCGGTCACGCCGCTCGGCAGCTGCGCCTTGAGGTCGGGGAAGGCCTCGCGCACCGACTTGGCGACGTCCAGGATGTTGGCCTCCGGCGCCACCTTGATGCCGATGAACACCGAGCGCACGCCGCCGAACGCGACGTTGAAGTCGTAGTTCTCGGAGCCCAGCGTGACGGTGGCGACATCCTCCAGCCGCACGACGGAGTCGCCGCTCTGCTTGACGATCAGGTGCTTGAACTCGTCGAGCGAGTGCAGGTCGGTGCCGGCCGTCAGCGGCACGGTGACCATCTGGCCCTTGCTCGAGCCGAGCGCGGCGAGGTAGTTGTTGGCCGCCAGCGCCTGGCTCACGTCGGCCGCGGACAGGCCGTGGGCCGCGAGCTTGTCGGCATCCAGCCAGGCGCGCAGCGCGAACTGGCGTGCGCCCAGCAGCTCGGCGGTCTGCACGCCGGGCACGGAGTCGAGCTTGGGCTTGACGACGCGCAGCAGGAAGTCGGTGACGTTGTTCGTGGGCAGCGTGTCGCTGTAGAAGCCCATGTACATCGCGTCGGTCGTCTGCCCCGTCGCGACCGTCAGCACCGGCT
Organism: Burkholderiaceae bacterium; assembly: GCA_036384855.1. GTDB lineage: Bacteria > Pseudomonadota > Gammaproteobacteria > Burkholderiales > Burkholderiaceae_C > Scleromatobacter. The sequence goes on from DASVLN010000225.1 coordinate 11,442, forward strand.
GCTGCGCCTGCGCGGGCAGCTGGTTCTTGACCGAGTTGACCTGCGTGTTGATCTCGGTCAGCGCGCGGTTGGCATCGTAGTTCAGGCGCAGCGTGGCCGTGATCGTGGACACGCCCGAGGAGCTCGACGACGAGAGGTAGTCGATGCCCTGGGCCTGCGCGATCGCGCCTTCGAGCGGCTGCGTGATGAAGCCCGCGACGGTCTGGGCGTCGGCGCCGTAGTAGGTCGTCGAGATCGTGACGACCGAGTTCTGCGTGCGCGGGTACTGCGCGACCGGCAGGCTGAACAGCGATCGCAGCCCCATCACGACGATGAGCAGGCTGATCACGCCGGCCAGCACCGGCCGCTTGATGAAGAGATCGGTGAACTTCATGGCGAAAGCCTTCCGCTCAGTGTTCCTGCGGGGTGGGGTTCGGGCTGTTGGCAGGCACGATCGAGTTGTCGATCTTCACCGGCGCGCCGTTCTTCAGCTTGACCTGGCCGCTGGTGACGACCTGCTGGCCCTCCTTCAGGCCCTTCAGGATCGCGACCTGGTCGCCGCGGGTCTCGCCCGTCGTCACGAAGGCCTGCTGCACGACGAGGCCCTCCGAGGCGGCCGGCGCGGGCGCCGACGCGGCCTTCGCGGCGCGCGTCGCCTCGGCGGCGTCGACGACCACGAACACCGTCGAGCCGTACGGGTTGTACGTGATCGCGGTCTGCGGCAGCGTCAGGTAGCGCTTCTTCTCGCCGACGTCGACCAGCACGTTGGCGAACATGCCGGGCAGCAGCTGGCGCTTCGCGTTGGGGATCGTGGCCTCGACGACGATGTTGCGCGTGGTCGTGTCGACCTTCGGGCTGATCGCCGTGATCTTGCCGGGGAAGTGCACCCCCGGGAAGCCGTCGGTCTGCACGATCACGTCCTGGCCGGTGGAGAGGTTGCCGACTTCCTTCTGCGGCAGGTTGAAGTCGACGTAGACGGGATCGATGGTCTGCAGCGTCACGATCTTGTCGCCCGGGTTCAGGTACTGGCCGGGGTTGACCGTCGTGATGCCCAGCTTGCCCGAGAAGGGCGCCCGGATGGTCTTCTTGTCGATGACCGCCTGCTGCTGCGCGACGAGCGCGCGCTTGCTCTTCAGGTCGGCCTGGTCGGCGTCGACCTGCGCCTGCGCGATCGCCTGCGCGGCGAACTGGCCCTGGTCGCGCTTGAGCACCGTGGCCGCGAGGTCGGCGGCGGCCTGCAGGGACTGCAGCTGCGCCTTGTCCGTGTCGGCGTTGAGCTCGACCAGCACGTCGCCTTTCCTCACGTCCTGGCCGGACTTGAAGAGGATCTCGCGCACCTGGCCCGCGATCTCGGTCGTCACGTCGACGCCGCGCACCGGCGTCACGCTGCCGACGGCCGACAGCTGAGGCTGCCATTCCAGCGGCTCCACCCTGGCCGCGGTCACCACGCTGGGCGTCGGCTTCGGGAAGGAGGACATCAGCTTCTTGATGTGCAGCGCGAAGCCGCCGGCCAGTACCAGCACCAGCAGCAGCACGCAGCCAATCATGATGAGCATCCGCTTCGTCATGTCTTACTCTCCAGGGTCGTGTTCGTGTGTGTTCTTCGCGGGCGCGCCATCCGTGTCGTGGACGGCGCGCCGGATCTCTTTGAAACGGGGAAGGCGGGCCTGCGCGGCGCCGGGCTCAGCGCGCGGCGGGCGCGCTGGCAGCCGCGGCGGAGGCCACCGCGTCGGGCGCGTTCCACCAGCCGCCG
>DASVLN010000226.1:0-6098 GCA_036384855.1 Burkholderiaceae bacterium
GGGCTGCGGCCGCTGCAGGCGCTGTCGCGCGCGGCGCGCGACCTGCGGCCGAAGCGGCGCGCGCAGCGCCTGCCCGACGAGCACCTGCCGGTCGAGCTGCGGCAGCTGGCCGATGCGTTCAACGGCGCGCTCGTGCGCCAGGAGGAGGCCTACCAGCAGCTGGAGGCCTTCAACGCCGACGTCGCGCACGAGCTGCGCACCCCGCTGGCCAACATGATCGGGGGCACGCAGGTCGCGCTGGCGCGCCAGCGCAGCGCCGCGGAGTTCCAGGAGGCGCTGCAGTCCAACCTCGAGGAGCTCGAGCGCCTGCGCTCCATCGTCAACGACATGCTGTTCCTCGCCCGCGCCGACCAGGGCGAGGCCGCGACCGGCGTCGCGCAGGCGGAGCTCGCGCGCGAGATCGAGCTGACGATCGAGTTCTTCGAGCCGCTGCTCGACGAGCATGCGATGACCGTGGCCGTCGAGGGCGAGCTGCGCGCGCAGGCGACGATGAACGTCGCGCTGTTCCGGCGCGCGCTCACGAACCTGCTGCAGAACGCGATCGAGCACTCGGCCGACGGCGCGCGCCTGGTGGTCGCGGTCACGCCGCGCGCGGACTCGACCTGGATCTCGGTGACCAACCCCGGCGGCACCGTCGCGGCGGAGCACCTGCCGCGCCTGTTCGACCGCTTCTACCGCGTCGACTCCGCGCGCCACGACCCGGGCGAGCGCCATGGCCACGGCCTCGGGCTCGCGATCGTGCGCGCGGTGGCCAGCATGCACGGCGGCGCGGTCTCCGCCGCGAGCGCCGACGGCGTCACGACGGTGGCCTTCAGCCTCGCCGCGCAGCCGGCGCAGCGGCCGGGCTGAGCTGCCGCGGCCGCGCCGGCATCAATGCGCCGGTGCGAGGCGGAACGTCGCGACGACGTCCGAGAGCTTCTGCGCCTGCGACTTCAGCGACTCGGCCGCGGCGGCGCTTTCCTCGACGAGCGCGGCGTTCTGCTGCGTCATCTGGTCGAGCTGCCCCACTGCCTGGTTGACGACGCCGATGCCGGCGCTCTGCTCGCTGGCGGCGGCGGTGATCTCGCCCACGATGTCGGAGACGCGGCGCACCGAGCTCACGATCTCGTGCATCGTCTCGCCGGCGTCGGAGACGAGGCGGCTGCCGGTGTCCACGCGCGAGACGCTGCTCTCGATAAGCGCCTTGATCTCCTTGGCGGCCTCGGCGCTGCGCTTGGCCAGCGTGCGCACCTCGCCCGCCACGACGGCGAAGCCGCGGCCCTGCTCGCCGGCGCGCGCCGACTCGACGGCCGCGTTGAGCGCGAGGATGTTGGTCTGGAACGCGATGCCGTCGATCACGCCGATGATGTCGGCGATCTTGCGGCTCGCCTGGGCGATGTCGCTCATCGTGGTGACGACCTGCGAGACGACCTCGCCGCCGCGCGTGGCGACCTCGGAGGCCGAGTGCGCGAGCTGGTTGGCCTGCGAAGCGGCATCGGCGCTCTGGCGCACGGTGCCGGTGAGCTGCGTCATCGAGCTCGCGGTGCGCTGCAGGTTGCTCGAGGTTTCCTCGGTGCGCTGCGAGAGGTCGATGTTGCCGGTCGCGATCTCGGACGATGCCGACGTGATGGCGTCGGTCGCGTGGCGCACCTGCGAGACGACCGTCTGCAGGCCGTCGCGGGTGCGCTCGACGGCGTGCACCAGGGCGCCGATCTCGTCGGCGCGCTCGGCATGCAGGCTGACGGTCAGGTCCCCCGCGGCCAGGCCCTGCAGCGCGGCCTCGACCTCCTGCAGCCGGCGCTGCATCGAACGCGCCAGGCTGGTGGCGAACAGCAGCATCGCGATGCCGCCGGCCAAGCCGACCGCCAGGTTGATCGCCGCGAAGCGCAGCGCGGCGGCGCGCACGTCGTTCGTCCAGACGCCCGAGCCGATCAGCCAGCCCCAGGGCGCGAAGCCCTCGACGTAGGAGCGCTTGGACACCGGGTCGGCGCTGCCCGGCTTCGGCCAGAGGTAGTCGTAGTAGCCGTGGCCGGACTTGCGCACGATGTCGACCATGTCGGAGAACAGGCGGCGGCCGTCCGGATCCTTGAAGTCCGTGAGATCCTTGCCGTTCATCTCCGGCTTGATCGGGTGCATGACCATGCGCGCCTGCATGTCGTTGACCCACATGTACTCGTTGCCGTCGTAGCGCAGCGCGCGGATCTCGGCCAGCGCCTTGGCCTGCGCGGCGGCGACCGCGGACGGGTCGCTGCCGGCGGCGTCGGCATTGCGCTTGGCGATCGCGATCGACTGCGCGACGAAGCTGCGCGTGGTCGCGAGACGCTGGTCGAGCGACGCCGCGTAGAACGCGTAGCCGGTGTACGCGGACAGCATCACGGCCAGTAGCAGCGTGGCCAGCGCCATCAGCCGTAGCCGCGCGGAGACGGAGAGCTTCTTCTTTTCCATCGGGATTCCCTTCTCGTTCGTCCGCGCGGGAGGCGCGCGCGGACGGGCCGTCCGCGTCGCGCCAGGGCGATGGGGTGGCCGCGCAGGTCCGGTAGATCGGCCGGCGACGTGTCCGGCGAGAGGCGGGTCGTCCCGGACCATGCCCCTTTTGCGTGCACAAATGCGCACCGGCCTGGGGTGCGCGGTCGCGCAGCGTCGCGGCGTCGGCGGGCGAAGCATCCGCGCCCGGCTGCCCGGCACGCGCGCGGACGGGCTGCCGCCGCGCGCGTGATCGCTCAGTACCCGAGCGTCGCGCCGTTCGGGTTGCGCGGGTCGGAGTAGCCGAAGAAGCCGGCCGGGGTCATCTCGATGGTCTGCGTGCGGCCCATCGCCGGGCGCTCGACGACCTTGTAGCCCATGCCGGTCAGCAGCGCGATCGTGTCGGGGCTCAGGCCCTTCTCGATGCGCAGCTCGTCGGGCAGCCACTGGTGGTGGATGCGGACGGCGCTCGAGGCCTCGGCCGGGTTCATGCCGAAGTCGATCATGTCGACGATCACCTGCAGCGTGGTCGTGATGATGCGGGCGCCGCCCGGGCTGCCGGTGGCCAGCCACGGCTTGCCGTCCTTGAGCACGATCGTCGGCGACATCGAGCTCAGCGGCCGCTTCATCGGCCCGACGGCGTTGGCGTCGCCGCCGACCAGGCCGTACGCGTTGGGCACGCCGGGCTTGGCGGAGAAGTCGTCCATCTCGTTGTTCAGCAGGATGCCGGTGCCGGTGGCGACGATGCCGGAGCCGAAGCTCGTGTTGAGCGTGTAGGTCACGCTCACCACGTTGCCCTGCGCGTCGGCGATCGTGAACTGCGTGGTCTGGTCGCTCTCGTACGGCTGCGGCTTGCCGGGCTTGATCGTCGCCGAGGGCGTCGCCTTGTCCGGGTCGATCTTCTTGACCAGTTCCGCGGCGTACGCGGGCGAGGTCAGCCCCTTGACCGGCACCTTCACGAAGTCGGGGTCGCCGAGGTACTCGGAGCGATCCGCATAGGCGAGCTTCATCGCCTCGGCCTCGGCGTGGATCGTCTTCGCGCTGTTGAAGCCCCACTCCTTGAGCGGGAAGGCCGACAGCATGTTCAGGATCTGCACGATGTGCACGCCGCCCGAGCTCGGAGGCGGCATCGAGACGATCTCGTAGCCGCGGTAGCTGCCGCGCACCGGCACCCGTTCGACGACCTTGTAGTTCTTCAGGTCCGCCATCGTGATCAGCCCGTCGTGCGCCTTCGCCTCGGCGACGATGGCCTTGCCGATCGGGCCTTCGTAGAACGCCCGGGCGCCGTCGCGCGAGATCAGCGCCATGCTGTTGGCGAGGTCGTCGTTCCGCAGGATCTCGCCGGTGCGCAGCGGGCGGCCGTCCTTGAAGAAGATCTTCTTCGAGCTGTCCCACGCGCCGAGGTGCTTCTGCTCGGCGTCCAGCGTGACGGCGAGCTGCTCGTCGACCGGGAAGCCCTTGCGCGCGAGCGCGATGGCCGGCGCGATGAGCTCGGCGCGCTTTTTCGTGCCGTAGTGCTCGAGCGCGTACATCATGCCCGCGACGGTGCCCGGCACGCCGATGGCCGCCTGCGTGAACAGCGACTTGTCGGGGATGACGTCGCCCTTGTCGTCCAGGTACATGTTGCGCGACGCGCGGCCCGGGGCCATCTCGCGGAAGTCGATCGCGGTGTCCTTGCCGGTCTTCGCGTCGTGCAGCATCATGAAGCCGCCGCCGCCGAGGTTGCCGGCGTTGGGCAGCGTCACGGCCAGCGCGAAGGCCGTCGCGACCGCGGCGTCGACCGCGTTGCCGCCCTTGCGCAGGACGTCCACGCCGACCTGCGAGGCGAGGTAGCTCTCGCTCGCCACCATGCCGTGCTGCGTGTGCACGGGATGGAAGATCTCGTTGACGAGGTCGTAGCGCACGACGCCGGTGGAGGCGTTCGGCGCGAGCTGGGCGAGGACGGGGGTGGGCAGCGCGGCGGCCAGCAGGGCCGCGATCGTGGCGGCGGCCAGTGCCGTGCGGGCGCCGCGGCGGGGAGCCTGGAGACGGGACGGATTCATGGCGGGTGCATCCTCCGGGGGTGGTGTGGTCGAGCCGCGATGGTAGTCCCGCTGGCGTGCGGGCGCCGGTACCAATCTCCGTAGTGGCGTGGGGCCCGCCGGTCGGGCCCGTCGTGCCCCGGTCGCCCGCGCCCGTGGGCCGCGGCCCCGCGCGCCGTGGTGCAATACGGGTTGTCGCCGTTCCACCCCTGCCCGGAGCCTCCCGCCCCATGCCGACCCGCCTGCCTCGCTTCGCCGCCGTCGTTCCCGCCGCGGCCGCCTGCCTCGCCGCTGCCTTCCTCGCCCTCGCCGCGCCCCTGGCCGCGCAGGCCGCCGGGCCGGAGCCGAAGGTGCTCAACATCTACAACTGGTCGGACTACATCGCCGACGACACGTTGAAGAACTTCGAGAAGGAAACGGGCATCAAGGTCAACTACGACAACTACGACAGCAACGAGATCCTGCACGGCAAGCTGGTCGCGGGCAACACGGGCTACGACATCGTCGTGCCGAGCGCGCACTTCGCCAAGATGCAGATCGAGGCCGGCCTGTTCCAGAAGCTCGACAAGAGCAAGCTGACCAACTGGGGCAACCTCGACCCGGTGCTGCTGCAGCAGATGGCCAAGGTCGACCCGGGCAACCAGTACCTCGTCGACTGGCTGTGGGGCTACATCACGGTCGGCATCAACACCGCCAAGGTCAAGCAGGCGCTCGGCGGGCTGGCGATGCCCGAGGATCCGTTCGCGCTGGTCTTCGACCCGAAGTACGCCGACAAGCTGAAGAGCTGCGGCATCAGCTTCCTCGACTCGCCCTCCGAGGTGCTGCCGATCGCGCTCGGCTTCATCGGCAAGCCGCCCTACAGCCGCAACGCGGCCGACTACAAGGCCGCCGGCGCGATGCTGAAGAAGGTGCATGCCGACGTCGGCCGCTTCTCGTCGTCGGGCTACATCAACGACATGGTCGCGGGCTCGGTGTGCGCGGTCCTCGGCTACTCGGGCGACATCAACATCGCCCGCGCCCGCGCGATCGCGGCCCACAACGGCAACGACATCGTCGCCTTCGTGCCCAAGCACGGCGCGACGCTGTTCTTCGACTCGATGGCGATCCCCAAGGACGCGCCGCATCCGCAGAACGCGCTGCTGTTCATCAACTACATCCTGCGCCCCGAGGTGCACGCGGCACTGACCAACAAGGTCTTCTACGCGAACCCGAACAAGGCGTCGCTGAAGTACGTCAACAAGGACGTCGCGAACAACCCGAGCGTGTTCCTCAAGCCCGAGGACCTCGCCCGCATGACGGTGCCCGACACGCTGCCGCAGGACATCAAGCGCGTGCAGACCCGCACCTTCACGGAGTTCAAGACCGGGCTCTGACGGCCGAATTGGGCGGCCTCGGGGCCGCTGTTCGGGCTTTAGGACGGCGCGACCCTGCCTACGATGGAGGGGCGATGGACGCCGGTTGACCGGCGTGTCCGCCGGACGGCCCGACCGCGGGCGCATCGCGACCCGACTGTCCAGGAATCCCGTCATGCGCGTCCAAGCCAACCACTCCTCCGCAACGTCCCTGCCGGGCCTGTCGTCCGGCGGCGGCAAGGCCGGGCACGCGGGCCACGCCGGCAAGGCCGCGGCGGCGGCC
>DASVLN010000227.1:0-3039 GCA_036384855.1 Burkholderiaceae bacterium
GCGAGCACGCGGGGCGCGCGCAGCGTCTCGATGAGGCGGACGTCCCAGCCGCCCGCGCCCAGGCACAGGGCGAGTGCCGCGATCGCGGCGGTGGCGAGCGCCACGCACGCGAGCCGCGCGATCGCCGGATCGCGCACGGCCGGGGCATCGGGGGTCGACATCGATGCAGTGTCGGTCATCGCGGCCCCCCGTTCACGGCGGCGTCACTGCCACGTCCCGCGCAGCGTGAACAGAAGCTCGCGGCGCGGCGCGGTGTAGCCGAGGACTTCGGGCGTGCGCGTGTTGGCGACGTTGTCGACCTTGGCGCCGAGGGTCCAGTTCGGCGACAGCGCATGCTGGGTCGACAGCCCGAGCGTCGTGCGCGCCTTGGCCTCGACGTCGGCGAAGGTCACCGGATCGGCGTCGAGGTGCCGGCCCGCGTAGCGCACGTACACGCCCGACTCCCAGCCCATCAGCGGCACGCGCCAGCTGGCAGCGACGACCGTGCGCGGGCGGCGCAGCAGTTGCGTGTCGGTGTCGCCGTCGCGCGGGTTCTGGAACGTGGCGTCGAGGCCCACCTTGCCCAGGCCGGTGTCGCCGTCGGCGGCCAGCTCGACGCCGCGGTTGGTCGCACGGCCGATGTTGACCGACTGGAACGCCGCGTTGAAGCCGACGAGGTCGCGCTGGTGCTGCGAGAACCAGGTCGCGCGCGCCAGCCAGCCGCGGCCCTGCCAGTGCGCGCCGAACTCGAGGTCGCGCGAGCGCTCGGCCTTCAGCGCGTCGGGGGAGACCGCGTACTCGAGCTCGGTGAAGCTCGGCGCGGAGAACGCGGTGGAGAACTGTCCCACCAGCTTCAGCGCCTGCGTGACGTTCCAGCCCAGCGCCAGCAGGCCGGTGTCGGCCGAGCCGAAGTCGTCCGCGTCGTCGTGACGCAGATTGGCCTGCACCTCGACGACCCCGGCGACGCGACCCAGGTAGCCCAGGCGCTCGGACTTCGTCCGGCGCGACTGCTGCGCGTTCGGGTACTCGCCGAAGCGCTCGTCGCGATCCTCGAACTGGAGCTGCACCTGGTGGTCGGGCGCGGCCTGCCAGTCCAGCTCGGCGCCGAGCAGGCGGGTGCGGCCGGAGCCCACCGTCGGACTCGCGCCGAACTCGCCGTCGGCCTCGGTCGGGTCGCGGAAGTGCTCCAGCGTCTGGCCGGCGCTCAGGTTCATCGCGAGGCCGGTTGCGAGCTGGTGGCGCGATCGCAGCGAGAACTCGTCGAGGTCGGTGGTCAGCGTGTCCTGGCCGACGTGCTTCGTGTAGCCGTCGTAGTCGCTGTGCGTGTAGCTGTGCATGACGCTGAAGTCGGTGCGCTGGCCGGGCGCCCAGGTCTTGCCGATCGAGACCGTGGCGCCCGCCTGGTAGCCCGGGTCGCGGTCGGGGTTGGCCGTCGGGTCGGCCTTCGGATCGCGTGCGCTGTAGCCGTCGGTGTTCTGGCCCGACAGGCTCGCGCTCAGCTCCAGCGGCGTCGCGGCGTCGCCGAGGCGGCGGCCGATCGAGCCGCTCGTCTCGACGTGGCCGTTGCCGCCCACGCCCACCGAGACGCTGGCGCCGGCGCCCTTCCTCGTGAAGATCTGCACCACGCCGCCGACGGCGGACGCGCCGTACAGGCTCGAGAGGTTGCCGCGCACGATCTCGACATGGTCGATCTGGCCCAGCGGGATCAGCTCCCAGGGCGCGGAGCCGAAGTCCGCGCGCGACAGCGGCGCGCCGTCGACGAGCACGAGCACCTGGTTGGAGTTCGCGCCGCGCAGGAACACGCTGGTCTGCGAGCCGAGGGGGCCGGTCTGCGCGACGCCGAAGCTGGTCATCTGGCGCAGCAGGTCGGGCAGGTCGGTGGCGGGCGAGGCCTCGATGTCGTGGCGGCTGATGACGGTCGTGGCGGGCAGCGTGTCGGGCAGCTTCTGCGCGGTGCGCGCCGCGGTGACGACGACGTCCTGCGCGGGGACGTCGCCCGCGCTGGATTGCGCGCAGGCGCTGCCGGCGGCCAGCGCCGGCAGCGTGGCGAGCAACGCGCGCGCGCCGCGGCGGAGGACGAACGGAAGGGGAACGGACGTGCGCAGCAGCGCGCCGGTGCGGGGGGCAGTCATGATAGGAAACGAGGGTGAGCCAGCGTGGCGCGAGCTTCCCCGCACGCGCCACCGAACGGCCCGCCCCGCGATGCGCGTGCGACGGGCCCCGAGGTTGGCCGGTATCCGGGCTGGCGGAGAGGCAGCGCCCGAAGGCCTTCCCATGCGCCTTGGGAGGACGCACAGTGACCACGGGTGTCGGACGCCGATGAAGCCTCGTGGCGAGGCCGTCATCCTCCGCGACCGTTGCGGGGGCAGCTCAGGTGGGGCCGGCGCTTCGAGGCGAAGGCGGCCGTCCTGATTCCCGTTTGACTCGGGCGGCGAGGAACGCCGCCCGGAGCACCAACTGAAGAGCGGATCGTACCATTCGACACCGCCTTCCCCCCGCGGAGCCCCTCTACAATCGGCTTTTCCGCCGCGCGTCCCCCGACGCCCCAAGCCTCCATGTCACGACTGCCGGATCTTGCGGAACGCATCGAGCGACTCCTGCTGCGCCACGAGGAACAGAAGCGCACCAACCAGCTGCTCGAGCAGCAGCTGCGCAACGTCACCGACGAGCGCGACAACCTGCGCTCGCGGCTCGCCGCGGCGCGCGCGCGCATCGACGCGCTGATCGACCGGCTGCCCGGCGCCGAGGCCGATGCGGCCGCGGCGATCGCGAGCACCGAGGTCGCGGACGCGGATGCGAAGACCGGCAACGGAGGCACGACGTCATGAAGCAGGTGGAAGTCACCATCCTCGGCCAGAGCTACCTGCTCGCCTGCCCCGACGGCGGCGAGCACCTGCTGCACGCCGCCGTCGCCGCCGTCGACCGCGAGATGAGCGCCATCCGCGACGCCGGCAAGGTGAAGGCGCGCGAGCGCATCGCGGTGCTGGCGGCCCTGAACCTCGCCTACCGGCTCGCCGAGCTGCCCCGCGGCGCCGCGGCCGAGGCCGCCGCCGAGGCGAC
>DASVLN010000228.1:0-5678 GCA_036384855.1 Burkholderiaceae bacterium
CCTCGGTCGGCAGGCCCGCGGCCTTCACGCGCGCGCCGAGCGCGTCGGCGGCGACCGCATCGGGCAGCGCCGCGTAGCGCGGCCGCCAGCGCACGAGCTGCGCGAACAGCTCGTCGACGCGGCTCTGCGCGGTCAGCGCGAAGACCTCGTAGTCCGCGGGATGCAGCGCGACGACGTCCAGCGTGCTGGTGCCGATGGAGCCGGTCGAGCCGAGGATGCACAGGCGCTGCGGCCGGCGGCTCGCGGCAGGGGAAGTCATGGGCATGTCAGAAGGCCGTCACGAGGGCCAGGGCCGCCGGGAACACGGGCAGCAGCGCGTCGATGCGATCCAGCACGCCGCCGTGGCCCGGCAGCAGGCGGCTCGAATCCTTCATGCCGGCGGCGCGCTTGACCAGCGACTCGACGAGGTCGCCCGTCACCGCCAGCGCCACCAGCGCCGCGCACGCGACGATCATGCCGGCCCAGCCCAGGTGCGTGCGCAGCACCCAGAACAGGTTGCCGTGCGGGCGCGCGGTGACGACCACCACGACGACCGCCAGCACGAGAACGCCCACGAGGCCGCTGATCGCGCCCTCCCAGCTCTTGCCGGGGCTGATGGTCGGCGCGAGCTTGCGCCGGCCGAGCGCCCGGCCGCCGAAGTAGGCCGCGATGTCGGCCATCCAGACGAGGCCGCAGACCGATGCCAGATACGGCAGCCCGCGCGCACGCGAGGCGATCAGCGCGGCCCACGCGGCCCCGATCAGCAGCCAGCCTGCGATGAAGCGCACGGCGTGGTTCAGGCGCTTGAAGCCGTCGGGGCCGGCACGCAGCGCGATCGCGCCGCCGAGCACCCAGACCGCGGTCACGCCGCTCCAGGCGACGGGCGGGATCTCGATCTCGTAGGCCGGACCGAGCACCGCGCAGGCCAGCGCGAGCGCGACGCCCGAGACGCTTGCCGACGCCTGCCCGAGGCCGCACAGCCGTGCCCACTCCCAGCCGGCGGCGCCGATCATCAGCACCGTCAGCAGCTCGAACCACAGCGGATTGTCCGCGGCGACCGCGGGCACGAGCAGCGCCAGCAGCACCAGCGCGGTCAGGACGCGCTCACGCAGCATTGCCGCCGGCCGTCGCGACGGCATCCGGTTTCACGCCGCCGAAGCGACGGTCGCGTGCCGCGAAGGCCGACAGCGCGCGGTCGAGCTCGGCCTCGTCGAAGTCCGGCCAGAGGCACTGCGTGAAGTACAGCTCCGAGTAGGCCACCTGCCAGAGCAGGAAGTTGCTGATGCGCACTTCGCCCCCCGTTCGGATGAAGAGGTCGGGATCCGGCGCCTCGCGCAGCGCCATGTACGAGGACAGGCGCTCCTCGGTCAGCTCGGACGCGGGCACGCCGTCGGCGATCGCGCGCTGGCAGGCCTGGACGATGTCCCAGCGGCCGCCGTAGTTGAAGGCGACCCACACGGTGATGCGGTCGTTGTGCGCAGTCGTCTTCTCGGCGCGCTCCCAGGCCGCGCGCACGGACGCCGAGACCGCGCTGCGGTCGCCGATGATGCGCACGCGCACGCCGTCGCCGGCGATCTTGGTCAGGTAGCGCGTCATGGCGCTCAGCACCAGGCCCATGAGGCCGGAGACCTCCTCCTCGGGGCGCTTCCAGTTCTCCGACGAGAACGCGAAGACGGTCAGGTGCTCGATGCCGCGGTTGGCGCAGGCCTGGATCGTCGCGACGAGGGCGTCGACGCCGTGCTTGTGGCCGAAGATACGCGGCATGAAGCGCTTCTTCGCCCAGCGGCCGTTGCCGTCCATCACGATGGCGACGTGGCGCGGCACGGACGGGTCGCGTCGCGCGGCGCCGGACGGGAACACGGACGCGGTCACTTTTCGCTTCGGGATCAAACCGCGAGGATCTCGGCTTCCTTGGCCTGCACCAGCCGGTCGATCTCCGCGATGGTGCGATCGGTCAGCTTCTGCACGTCGTCGGAGAGGCGGCGCTCCTCGTCCTCGGTGATCTCCTTGTCCTTGAGCAGCTTCTTGGCGCCGTCGTTGGCCTCGCGGCGCAGGTTGCGCACGGCGACCTTGGACTCCTCGCCCTGGTGGCGCACGACCTTGGTCAGGTCCTTGCGGCGCTCCTCGGTGAGCATGGGCATCGGCACGCGGATCGTGTCGCCGGTCGTCGACGGGTTCAGGCCCAGGTCGGACTCGCGGATGGCCTTCTCGATCTTGGAGGCCATCTGCTTCTCGAACGGCTGCACGCCGATCGTGCGCGCGTCCAGCAGCGAGATGTTGGCGACCTGGTTCAGCGGCACGTCCGAGCCGTAGTACTCGACGTGGATCTGGTCCAGCAGGCCCGCGTGCGCGCGCCCGGTGCGGATCTTCTGCAGCTCGGTCTTGAACGCCTCGATGGAACGGGCCATCTTGGTCTCGGCGTTCTTCTTGATGTCGGCAATCGTCATGATCTCTCAACGCTCCTCACAACCTGGGACGGCCGCCGCTTGCCACGACGCGCCGTCGCTCGAAAACTCGTGCGCGCCCGCACGGGACGCGCACGCTCAGACGTGCACCAGCGTGCCCTCGTCCTCGCCCGCCACGACGCGCGCCAGCGCGCCCGGCTTGAAGATGCTGAACACCTTGATCGGCAGGTTCTGGTCGCGGCACAGCGCGAAGGCGGTCGCGTCCATCACCTGCAGGTTGCGGGTGATGGCCTCGTCGAACGTGATGGACGTGTAGCGGGTCGCGTCGGGCACCTTCTTCGGGTCGGCGCTGTAGACGCCGTCCACCTTGGTCGCCTTCAGCACGATCTCGGCGCCGATCTCGGCGCCGCGCAGCGCGGCGGCGGTGTCGGTGGTGAAGAACGGATTGCCGGTGCCGGCGCCGAAGACGACGACCTTGCCCTCTTCCAGGTACTGCAGCGCCTTGGGCCGCACGTAGGGCTCGACCACCTGGTCGATGCCGATCGCCGACATCACGCGGGCGACCATGCCCTCCTGGCGCATCGTGTCGGCGATCGCGAGCGCGTTCATCACCGTGGCGAGCATGCCCATGTAGTCGGCCGTCGCGCGATCCATGCCCACCGAGCCGCCCGCGACGCCGCGAAAGATGTTGCCGCCGCCGATCACGACCGCGACCTCGGTGCCCTGGCGCACGACTTCCTGCACCTCGCGCACCATGCGCACGATCGTGGCGCGGTTGATGCCGTAGGCGTCGTCGCCCATCAGCGCTTCGCCGGAGAGTTTCAGAAGGATGCGCTTGTAGGCCGGCATAGGATGAGGGACTCCCCGTGGTGCGCGCGGTCAGCGCCTGGACGTTCGTTGTTCGATCCCGCAGTGTAAGCCGGCGCCGCGCGTGCGCCGGCCGTCCCCGTGCGGTCGGGGTGGCGGGGGCCGGCGCTCGTGACGCCGGCCCTCGCGGGCCTCACTGGCCGCGGGCGGCGGCCACCTGGGCAGCCACTTCGTCGGCGAAGTTGTCGACCTTCTTCTCGATGCCCTCGCCCACGACGTAGAGCGTGAAGCCCTTGATGGTCGTGTTGGCGGCCTTGAGCATCTGCTCGACGGTCTGCTTGTCGTTCTTCACGAACGACTGGTTCAGCAGCGAGACTTCCTTCAGGTACTTCTGCACCGAGCCCTCGACCATCTTGGCGACGATGTCGGCCGGCTTGCCCGACTCGGCGGCCTTCTGCGTGGCGACGTTGCGCTCGGTCTCGACCAGGTCGGCCGGGACGTCCGCGGCCGACAGTGCCTTCGGCTTCGTCGCGGCGACGTGCATCGCGACGTCCTTGGCGGCCACGTCGTCGCCCTCGAACTGGACGACCACGCCGATGCGCGTGCCGTGCAGGTAGTGCGCGAGGCCGGCGTTCTCGAAGCGCTCGAAGCGGCGGATGGACATGTTCTCGCCGATCTTGCCGACCAGCGCGAGGCGGAAGGCGTCGACGGTCGTGCCCTCGAGCTCGAGCGCGGACAGCGCGGCGACGTCGGCGGGGTTCTTCTCGGCGACCAGCTTGGCCAGCTTGTTGGCGAAGGCGATGAACTCCTCGTTCTTCGTGACGAAGTCGGTCTCGCAGTTGACCTCGACCATCGCGCCGACGTTGCCGGCGACGTAGGTGGCGATCACGCCCTCGGCCGTGACGCGCGAGGCGGCGTTGCTCGCCTTGGTGCCCAGCTTGACGCGCAGGATCTCTTCCGCCTTGGCCAGGTCGCCGTCGGCTTCGGTCAGCGCCTTCTTGCAGAGCATCATCGGCGCATCGGTCTTGGCGCGCAGTTCAGCCACCATGCTTGCGGTAATCGCGGGCATCTTCTAACTCCATCATCTGCGCCGGCCAGGGTAGTGGCCGACAGTGAACAAATTGCTTCTGTCGAGTCGGGCAGGCGGCACGCCGCCCGACTCATCCCTGCGGCGACCCAACTGTGCGAAGGGGGCACGAAGCCCCCTTGCAGATCGAACCGTCCGGGGAGCGGACGCGTCAGCCTTCGGCGCTGACCTCGACGAACTCGTCGCCGGCCGCGGAGACCTGCTGCGCGACCTCGTTGGTGGCGTTGGCCTTGCCCTCGAGCACCGCGTCGGCGATCGCCTTGGCGTACAGCGCGACGGCCTTGGCCGAATCGTCGTTGCCCGGGATCACGTAGTCGATGCCCTGCGGCGAATGGTTGGTGTCGACGACGCCGATGACCGGGATGCCCAGCTTGTTGGCCTCGAGGATGGCGATCTTGTGATAGCCGACGTCGATCACGAAGATCGCGTCCGGCAGCGCGGCCATGTCCTGGATGCCGCCGATGTCCTTCTCCAGCTTCAGGCGCTCGCGCTGGAACATCAGCGCTTCCTTCTTGATGACGGCGACCGTGCCGGCCTCGGTGGCGGCCTGCATGTCCTTCAGCTTCTTCAGCGAACCCTTGACCGTCTTGAAGTTGGTCAGCATGCCGCCGAGCCAGCGCTGGTCGACGTAGGGCATGCCGCAGCGCTGCGCTTCGGCCGCGACGACTTCGCGCGCCTGGCGCTTGGTGCCCACCATCAGGATCGTGCCGCGCTTGGCCGCCAGCTGGCGGACGAACTTCAGCGCATTCTCGAACGCCGGCAGCGTCTTCTCGAGATTGATGATGTGGATCTTGTTGCGATGGCCGTAGATGTACGGGGCCATCTTGGGGTTCCAGAAGCGCGTTTGGTGGCCAAAATGCACACCGGCTTCCAGCATTTCGCGCATGGAGACGGACATTGGGGTAACTCCGAAGGTTGGGTCTAGAATCCCGGCTCACTTTGCATCGAGTCACGGCGCTTACGGTTGCTGACCATCGGTCCCACCGCTCGAGTCGCCGACCTCGGACACAACACCTTGTCTGCCGGGTTCGCGGGTTTGGGACTTCACATGAAGCCCCGTTCTTGCCGAGCACCGCGCGTTGCCGCATGGCCACCCAGAAAAACCCAAAGATTATAGCAGGCCGCGAGCGGCCTTGTCACCCGCCCCTGTCCGCCGTCCAGGCGCGGGCCGTGCGATGAAGGTGGCCGTGATCGGCGCCGGCATGGCCGGCGTCGCCGCCGCGCATGCGCTCGCGCGCGACGGCCACGATGTCACCGTCCTCGAACGTCGCGCCAGCGTGGCCGAGGAGACGAGTTTCGCGCCCGCGGGCATCGCGGCCGCCGGCCTCGCGGCGCCCTGGCTGCCGATGCCCGGTCGCCTGCAGGCGAGCCTCTCGGGCGGCGAGGTCGCCGCGCTGCGG
>DASVLN010000229.1:0-2126 GCA_036384855.1 Burkholderiaceae bacterium
CGACCTCGAACGCGTAGGGCAGCGCGCGCGAGCGGCGCAGGCCGGGCTCCTGGCGCGGCACGGCCTGGTCGGCCGGCGGCACCGGCACGACGCTGTCGTGGCGGTTCGTGTCGGCCGGCAGGTAGGCGGCGGTCGAGGGCAGGTGGCCGACCTCGCCGTTCGGGTCGGCGAAGTTGAAGGCGGAGGTCAGGTCGCCCGTGACCGCGCGGCGCCAGGGCGTGATGTTGGACTCGCGCAGGTTCGGATGCGCGCGGCCGAAGCGGGTCTCGACGAAGCGGATGAGCGACGTGTGGTCGAACACCTGCGAGCACACCCAGCCGCCCTTGGTCCACGGCGAGACGATGGTCATGGGCACGCGCGCACCCAGGCCATAGGGGCCGGCCGGGTAGCTCGCGCTGCCGGCGAACGATTCCCTGGAGACGTCCGCCGTCGACAGGCCGCCGGCGCGCGACAGTGCCGGGAACGGCGGCGTGACGTGGTCGAACAGGCCGTCGTTCTCGTCGAAGGTGACGAACAGGGCCGTCTTGCTCCACACCTCGGGATTGGAAGTCAGCACCTCCAGCACCTGCGAGGTGTACCAGGCGCCGTAGTTGGCCGGCCAGTTCGGGTGCTCGGAGTACGCCTCCGGCGCGACGATGTAGGAGACCTGCGGCAGCGTGCCCGCGGCGACGTCGGCGGCCAGGAGGTCGAAGAACGACTGCCCGGGATCGGCCGCGACGTTGGTGCCGCGGCGCGCGCCCTCGTACAGCGGGCTGCCGGGCTGGGCGTCCTGGTACTGGTGGAAGTACAGCAGCGAGTTGTCGCCGTAGTTGCCGATGTACGGGTTGCTCGTCCAGCCCCAGAAGCCGGCGGCGTCCAGGCCGGTCCCGACGTCCTGGTAGACCTTCCACGAGATGCCCGCGTTGGTGAGGCGCTCGGGGAAGGTCGACCAGCCGTAGCCCGCCTCCGCGTTGTCGACGACCGGGCCGCCGCCCGATCCGTCGTTGCCGACCCAGCCCGTCCACATGTGGTAGCGGTTCGGGTCGGTGGGCCCGAGCAGCGAGCAGTGGTAGGCGTCGCAGATCGTGAACGCGTCGGCGAGCGCGAAGTGGAACGGGATGTCCTCGCGCTGCAGGTACGCCATCGTGTTGGCGCCCTTGGCCGGCACCCACTGGTCGAGGCGCCCCTGGTTCCAGGCCTGGTGCATCGACGTCCAGTCGTGCGGCGTGCCCTCGAGGAACTGCAGGCCGAGGTTGGGCACGTCCGGGCGGAACGGGAGCACCTCGCCGCCGTTGCCCGGCTGGTGCCACACCGACTTGCCGCCCGGCAGCGTCGCCGGCCGCGGGTCGCCGAATCCGCGCACGCCGCGCATCGTGCCGAAGTAGTGGTCGAACGACCGGTTCTCCTGCATGAGGATGACGATGTGCTTGACGTCCTCGATGGTGCCCGTCTCGCGGTGCGCGGGGATGGCCAGCGCCTGGCGGATGCCCGCGGGCAGCGCGTTGGCGCCGACGGCGGCCGCGGCGGCGGCGGTCTTGAGGAACTTGCGGCGATCGGTGGGATGCATGGAGTCCGTCCTGTCGGTTTGTCGTTGTCGCACGTCCGCACCGCGGGCGTGGCTGGCGGGCAATCTAGGACGACCGCATGACAACCCGAAGACACGCGCGGCGTCTTCCGAAGGACGGATACAACCCTTACGCGCGCGGACGCTTCCGCGTCGCGCGCCAAGGTCCGCCGCGCCTCCCGGCGCCGGCCGGCCTCAGATGACGGACGCGACGAGCTTGGCGCCGACCACGAGCGGCGATGCGCTGTACTCGACGGCGGCCCCGGCCACCTTCACCGCGGCGCTGGCCACGTCCTCGGCCACGCTCGCGGCCGTCGACACGATGGCGGCCGGCGCGTCGATGAACACCTCGTGCGCGGCCGTGCCGATGCCGTCGACGACGGTCTGCACGCCTTGCGTGGCGAGGTTCCAGCTGCCTTCCACGACATCCTCGACGCCGTGCACCACGGCCTCCACGCCATGCTCGACCCCGCCGACCACGGCGCCGACCGCGCCCTTGAGCGCGCCGTAGGTGCCGGTCACGACGCCGGCGACCTCCGAGCCCGCGCTCTCGACGCCATCGATCGCGGTCTCGCCCGCGTTC
>DASVLN010000230.1:0-9202 GCA_036384855.1 Burkholderiaceae bacterium
GCCCGGCGCCGGCGGCCTACGAGCCGCTGCTGCAGCGCGTCTTCGCCGGCTTCGCGGACAGCGCGGCGCCGGTGACGCGGGCGCAGGATGTCGCCGAGGCGGTGTGGCGCGCGGCGACGGATGCCGCCTGTCCGATGTTCCTGCCGGCAGGGGCGGATGCGGTGGCCGCGACGGAGGCCGCCGGTCAATGACCCGTCGCGCGGGGCGGGCCGTCATGCGCCGGCCTTCCTCGACGCGGTACGAACACGGCGGTCGACTCGACCCGGGTACGGGCGGACGGCCCCGCGTGCGCAGGACTCACGCGCTCGCGACGGAGGACGGCAGCAGCTCCAGGGGCACGCGAATGGTGGCCACCATGCCGTCGCCCGGCTTGCGGTGGATGTCGAAGGAGCCGCCGAGGCAGGCCAGCCGCTCGCGGATGCTGGAAAGGCCGAAGCCGCCGCTCCCGCGCATCAGCGCCGGGTCGAACCCGACGCCGGCGTCGGTCACTTCGACCACCATCTCGCGGGCCTGCCGTTCGATGTGCACGGTCGCTCGCCCCGTGCGCGCGTGCTTGGCGACGTTGATCAGCAACTCGCGCACCGCGCGGTAGCTGACGGTCCGGGCCTCGGGGGACAGCGGCAATTCGTCGGTGTCGCCCTCGATCGCCACCTCCAGCCCGAACTGGCGGGCGATCTGCCGGGCCAGCCAGCCGAGGGCCGCACCCAGGCCCAGCTCGTCGAGGATCGCGGGGGCCAGCTGTGCCCCGAGCGAGCGGACGCCCCGGTTCGCCTGGTCGAGCAGGAGCATCAATTCGTTGACGTGCTCGCGGACGTCGGCGCGCTCGTCGGCCGCCAGCGGTTCGAGGAACATGCGAGCCGCGATGAGCGTCTGGCCGAGGTCGTCGTACAGGTCGCGCGCGATCTGCTGCCGGGCCCGCTGCTCCGCGGATTCGAGCTCGATGGCCAGCCGATAGATCTGCCCGGTGCGCGCGGCCACGCGCCGCTCCAGTTCGTCGGTGAGTGCGCGGGTCGCCTCCTGACTCTCGCGGCGCGCCGTGATGTCGATCAGCAGGCACAGCAGGCGCCCGTCCTTGAGCGACTGGCTGCGGCACTCGACCGGCAGCAGGCTGCCGTCGGCCCTGCGCACCGTGATCTCGCGGACGCCGCCGGCCATGCCCGCCGCGGCCATGCTGCGGGCGCCGCGCCCGATCAATTCCTGCAGGTTGCGGCCGATGAAGACCTGCTCGCCGAGCATGGCGTGCGCCGCGCGATTCGCCTCCAGCACGCGGCCGTCGGCTTCGGCCAGCAGGATCGCCTCGCTCGACTGCTCGAACAGCGATCGCCACGATTCCTCGCTGCGCCGGACGCGTTCCATCGCCCGTCGGCCCGCCAGCAAGGTGCCCACGCGAGCCCGGAGCTCCTCCACCGCGAACGGCTTGGTCAGGTAGTCCTGGGCACCGTGGCGCAGCAGCTCGACGCGCATCGCATCGTCGGCCCGGGCGCTCAGCACGATGACGGGCACGTCGTCGAACGCGGGATCGGCGCGCAGCACGGACAGGAACTCGTTGCCCGGCACCCCGGGCATCATGATGTCGGTGAGCACGATGTCGGGGCGCTCCGCGACGGCCTTGTCCAGGCCTTGCGCGCCGTCCGCCGCCTCGATGACGCGGCACTGCGGGGCCAACGCCTCCCGGATGAACTGGCGCATGTCGGCGTTGTCCTCGACGACCAGCACCAGGGGGGCCTGGTCGTCTCCGACCGGCGAAGGCTGCTGGCGGCCGGGCAGCAGTTCGTGAAGCATCGCCTGCACGTCGGGCACGGCGGAGGTCGTCCCGTGACGGTGCCCGACCGCCGCGTCCGGATGCCGCAGCGGAACCCGGATCGTGAACCGCGCGCCTCCGCCCGGCGCGTCGTCGACGCTCGCGGATCCTCCGTGCAGCTGCACGAACTCGCGGACGATCGCGAGGCCGAGGCCGGTGCCGGGGTGCCGGCGACCGGGGCCGCCATCGAGCTGCCTGAAGCGCTCGAAGACAGCCTCGCGCGATCCCTGCGGAACGCCGGGGCCGCCGTCGGCGACTTCGATGACGACCTGCTCCTCCTCCGACCGGACGCCGACCGATATGGCGCTGCCGGCAGGCGAGAACTTGAAGGCGTTGGACAGCAGGTTCAGAAGGACGCGCTGCATGAGCGCTTCGTCGACGTCGGCCAGCATGGCCTCGTCCGCCGCGACGTTCAGCGCGATCTCGCGCTCCACCGCGAGCGTCTCGAAGTGGGCGGCGACGACGCGCGCCAGCCGCGCCACGTCGGTACGCTCGAATCGGGGGGCGAGGGCGCCCGCCTCGAGCCGCGACAGGTCCAGGATGTCCGTGACGTGGCGCAGCAAGGTCTGCGCGTTGAGGACGACGGTCTCGAGCCGGGAGCGCACCTGGCCGTCGAGGCCCGGGGTGTCGAGCAGCAGCTGAACCGTGCCCAGGATGAGCGTCAGGGGCGTGCGCAGCTCGTGGCTCGCGTTGGCGAAGAAGCTGGTCTTGAGCTGGTCGAGCTCGCGCGTCCGTTCGTAGAGCCGCGAGACTTCCTCGTGGGCGCTGCGCAGCTGCTCGTTGACCTCCTGCAGCTCGCTCGCGCGCCTGAGGATGTCGGCCTCCATGGTCGCTGCCTGCGCCTGCAGCTGCACGTTGATCTTCTCGCGTTCGGCGCCGAGTTCGTGCAGGCGGACGAACTCGGTGACGTCCTCGACGCGATGGATCAACTGCACGACCTTCCCCCGGGCGTCGAAGACGGGGGAGTTGACCGGACTCCACCAACGTTCCTCGAATCCGCCGCCACGTTCCGGCGGTCGTCGGACGTCGTACTTCTGTACCGCCATCGTGTCGGGCTGGCCGCAGGCGCACACGCGTTCGAGCGATGCGCGCAGGTGGCGCTCCCCGGTCGCCGCCGGGTCCTGGGGATTGTCGGGAAAGACCTCGAACAGCGGCCGGCCGACGATGTCCTCGCGCCGGGTCATCGTCGCCTGGAGGTAGGCATCGGTCACCGCGACGATCGTGAAGCGCGGCCCGTCCGCCCGGAGCGCCAGGTACGAGCCCGGCGACGCCTCGAACAGCTTGCGAAAGTCGGCAGTTCCGGCGCTGGCGGACGGCATGGGGACTCCCGGCGGCCCGGCGCGTGTGGATCGCGCGGATCGAGCCTCGCGCCACTCTAGGCGGCCGGGTCGCCGGTTCGCTTGCGCTGGGTCAACCGGCCGAAGGCGCCTCGCAGTCGTGGCAAGGCGATGGTGTGGTCGCGGTGGGCGGCCACGGATGCCACCTGTCCAGTGTGTTGCTGCCGGCGGGGCGGACGCGGGGCCGCGATGGCGGGCACGGGAGCACGGTGACGCCGCCCCGGGATACGGCCGAACGCATCTGTCGTCACTGTCCTTGCAACTTGCCTAGTCAATAGAGATTCGCCTGTGTCGGCAATTCCGCGGCTTTCTCGCAACGGCTTCAACGTTCTCCCCAGATCTGGGCAACGTCGACTTGAGCGAGGATGGCCTCGCGAACGTCCTGGGCCCATTCCCTTCGTGGGCTCGTAAGCCGATCCCGCGATGACCCGGACGTCGAGTTGCATACCAACTTCCTCAGGAGGATCAATGTTCCAACCCACGAAGATCAACGCAGGTCTTCAAATCGCATTCGGCAACGCCGCCCTCAAGCGCTCGATCCCGATGCTCACCGCCGCGCTGTTCGGCCTGCCGGCGGTCGCGCAGACGAGCCCGGATGCGAACACCCCCGACACGACGCAGCGCGTCCTGGTTACGGGCAGCATGATTCCGCGCACCAGCGCCGAGACCGCCGAGGCCATCACCGTCATCTCCGCGCAGAGCCTGAAGGACATGGGCATCCAGACGGTGGAGCAGGCGCTGCAGCAGATCGCCTCGAACCAGGCGACGACGCTGACCTCCAGCACCGTGACGACGTGGGGCACGGGCGGCGGCTCGTTCGCCAGCCTGCGCGGGCTGGGCGCGTCCCGCACGCTGGTGCTGCTGGACGGCCAGCGTCTCACGCCCAATGCCCAGGTCGACAGCTCCGCCGACCTCAACAGCATCCCGTTCGCGGCCATCGAGCGCATCGAAGTGCTGCGTGAAGGGGCGTCGTCCCAGTACGGCGCGGATGCGATCGCCGGCGTGATCAACTTCATCACGCGCAAGGACATGAAGGGCGGCGAGCTGAACGTGACCGGTCAGAAGTCGCAGGGCGCGGGTGGCAACACCTACGGCGCGGACGTCACCTACGGCCTCGGCAGCCTGGGCTCGGACGGCTACAACCTGATGGGCTCGCTCAGCTACACCAAGCAGAACGAGCTGCGCGCGCTGCAGCGCGGCTTCGCCCAGCGCGGCGGCGGCGACAACGCCTACTACACGTCGCCGGCCAGCTTCAAGGACGCCAACGGCAACCTGTTCTCCGTCGACTATCCGGACTGCGGCAAGAGCACGGGCGTCATCTCGACCTACCTCAGCACGGCCAACGGCTACTGCGGCTACCAGTACACCAACGCGACGGACCTGATCCCCCAGTCGAGCGTGGCGTCCGGGATGCTTCAGTTCAGCAAGGCGCTGGGCAGCGACAACACGCTGAAGCTGCAGTATTTCGCGACGCAGTCGAAGGTCAAGACGTGGGGTGGCGCGTACTCGTATGCCGAGACGATGAACCCGACTTTCAACGCGGCGTACTTCCCGACGGCCGCGCGCTCGACGCCCAACACCGCGTTCTTCAACACGCCCGCGGACGCCACCCCGGACCTGACGCAGGACATCACGGTGCTGTGGACCGATCCTGGCAACAACCGCTACCAGGGCGACCACTCCACCGAGCAGCGCTTCCTTGCTTCCCTCGAGGGCTCGCACGCCGACTGGGACTACCAGGCCAACCTCAACTACAGCCAGAACCTCAGCACGGTCTACCTTTCTGGCGGCTATCCCGACGAGACCTTGATCCAGGAAACCGACGCCAACGGCGACGCGGTGCTCAATCACCTGATCAACCCGTTCGGCCCGCAGACGGCCGCCGGCCAGGCGGTGATCGACAACACGTACCAGGCCGGCAACCTGGACACCGCGCGCCTGCGCATGGTGGACGTCAATGGCTCGGCCAGCCATTCGGTGGGCGACTGGTTCCACGCGGGCAACGCGACGCTGGCCTTGGGCATCGGCGCGCGCCGCGAGCAGATCAACAGCGGCACGACTCCGTTGGCGGCGCGGATGTCCGCGGAGACGGGCTTCTACCCGTCCAGCGTGTCGGGCAAGCGCACGTCCGAAGCGGCGTACGCCGAGCTGAACGTGCCCGTGACCAAGCAGCTGGAATTCACGGTGTCCGATCGTGAGGACCACTACAGCGACTTCGGCAACACGAACAACGCCAAGGCGTCGTTCCGCTTCCAGCCGTCCAAGCTGGTCACCTTCCGAGGTGCCGTCTCCACGGGCTTCCGCGCGCCGTCGCTCGTCAACCTCTTCTCGCCGCAGATCCTGGGCGCCAGCACCAACTTCAGTGGCTCGGTCTGCCAGCAGTTCGCGGGCATCTGCGGTGCGCAGGGCATGGTGGTGACCGGCGGCAATCCGGACCTGAAGCCCGAGAAGTCGGACAACTACGACCTGGGCATGGTGCTCGCGCCGACGACCAACCTGGGCATGACGCTGGACTTCTACCGCGTCACGATCAGCAACCAGATCACGACCCTGACGAGCTCGACGATCTACAAGAACTACAACACGTTCAGCAACCTCTACCACCTGAACAGCAACGGCTCGCTGTCGATCGCCGGCGACCACAGCTGCGATGCCGGTGCCTCGGCGCCGACCTGCGGCTACATCCTGCGCACGGTGCAGAACTCGGGCGGCGTGACGACCAACGGCATCGACGTGAGCGTGAATTACGCGTTCAACACCTCCGCCGGTCGTTTCCGCACCAGCCTGGAGGGCAACTGGACGAGCCAGTACAAGCTCCAGGCGTACGAGGGCGCGAAGTGGCAGAACATCCGTGGCGACTACAGCGCGGGCTACAACCCGGTGCTGGCCTGGCAGGACTTGCTGACGGTGGACTGGAGCAAGGACGTCTGGGGTGCCGGCCTGTCGAACCACTATGAGTCCGGCTACAAGGACCAGGACGGTGGCCGCCATGTCGGCAGCTACTCGATCTGGAGCGGCTACGGCTCCTGGAAGGCGACCAAGCAAGTCACCCTGCTCGCCGGGGTGCGCAACCTGCTCAACACCAAGCCGTCGTTCTCCAATCAGACCGACGAATGGCAGGAAGGCTACAACCCCGTGCTGGCCGACCCGATCGGGCGCGCGTTCTACGCGAAGATGACGGTCGAGTTCTGACCACCCCGGGGCCGCGCCTGAGCGGCGGCCCGCGGCGACCTCCACGGGTCGGCGCCTGCCTCGTGGCGGGCTCCGGCCCGTTCTTCATGGGCGAAGGCTATCGGTGGCCTCGAGACGCGACGGATCGCAACGTCGACCCAAGGGGCCGGATCCCGACCCCGACCCCGGTCCGCTCGTCACAGCGGCGTCGGCGCCGCGCCTGCAGCCGCTGCGCCGGCCGCGGCCGGGCCGCCCAGCGGCTTGCCGTTGATCGTCGCCTGGCCGTTCCTGAACGCCACCTCGGAGCGCAGCATGTCGTCCTCGCGCACGACGTAGCCCCCGTCGATCGCCTTGCCCAGCATGAGTTCGACCATCGCGGCGCGGTCGCCGATGTCGCTGGACTGGCCCGACTGCTGCGCGACGTAGGTCATCGCCTGCTGGATCCAGTCGGCGGGGAGCTTGATGCGCGCGGTGCCGTAGCCGCGCGCCATCAGGCTCGCCGGCAGCGGAAGCTTCGCGTCGTCGGCCGTGAAGCCGTTGACGCCGATCAGGTAGCCCAGCTCGGCGCGCTTGCCGCCGACCTCGACGGCGAGCCTGTCCAGCGAGAACTCGGGATTGGCCGACAGCATCCGCAGCAGCGCCGCCTGCACGTCCTGCGACGCGAACAGCTGGGCCGGGTCGGGCGCCTTCCTGCCGCAGGTCGCCGGGTCGTTGCCCACCATGCGGCGCACGACGCCCTGGTAGGCCGCGGCGTCGAAGCGCTTCATCGTCGCCTGCATCTCGATCCTGTCGAGCTTCGTGTCGTCGACCTGGCCGTGGCCGTCGGCGCGCGCGACGGTGTTCATCAGGCCCTTGTCGATCGAGGTGTCCTGCGAGAACCTGAACTGTTCGAAGGCGAGCTTGTGCGGCGTGCCGCCGGCGTCCGGCGCGGAGACGAAGTCCACCTCTGCCGATTCCAGCTCGCCCTGGCTCTTGCCGGCACGCAGCGCGAGCTCGCCCGCGCCTTCGGCCCGCGCATGCACGTGGGCCCCCTTGAAGTTCATGCGCATGGCCACGGGGGCGCTGGCGGCCTCGGCGACGCTCAGGCCCGGCGCGCGCAGGTCGTACTCGATCGCGTGGGCGTCGCTGTCGATGTCGCCGGTCAGGCCCTGGAACGCGACCTGCGGGCCGGCGGCGTCGGGCGTGCGGAAGCTCGCGATCGTGAGGTGGGTGTGGGTCGCGCCGTCGAAGGCGACGTCGGTGTGCACCTTGAGCGGCTGGTCGGTGCCGGCGAACTTCACGAGATCCTGGCGCGTGCCCTTGTCCAGCGCCAGCTCGGTGTCGACCGTCGCGGCGCCGTAGCCGGCGAATCCCGGGAAGGGCCCATGCTGGACGTGCTGCACGATCGTGACGGACGCCTGCGGCGACGACGCCCCGGCCGCCGCCGCGTCGCAGCCGAGGCGCAGGGTGACGGTGTGGGTCGCGGTGAAGAGGCCGCGGTCGTAGCGTTCCTCGGTCACCTTGACCATCGGCCATTGCGCCTGCGCGGCGACCGGCACGGCCCGCAACGCCTTCTCGACCTTCTGGCCGCCGACGACGGCCGCGCCGACATAGGCCGCGCACGCCGCGGCGACGACGCCCGCGGCGACGAGTGCTGACTTGTTCATGTGTCCTCTCCCCTTCGATCTTCGAAGTCGGTTCTTATGGAGTCGCGGCCTCACGGCGGCGACGATTCGGGACGCCGATGATATGCGCTCTTCGGGGCGGGAAATGCGGGCGGCGGGGCGCAGCAGGGCTCAGGCGGAGCGCGCGTCGTCCGGAAGGCCTCCCGCGCCCAGGCCCGCGACCAGCCCGGCCAGCAGCAGCACGCTGCCCACGAGCATCCAGTTGTCGAGATCCCAGAACGCGAGGAACAGCGCGCTGCCCAGGGCGATGCACGACGCCGCGAGGCGGTCGCGACGGGCCGGGCTCCAGAGGACGAGTCCCTGCAGCAGCAGCCCGGTGAAGGCCAGCTTGGCGAGCGAGGTCGTGAGCAGGAAGGCGCCGCGCGGCGCGGTCATCGCGGCGAAGGCGGCGGTGGCGCCGTCGATGTCGCGCGGGTCGACGTGCGAGAGGCCATCGTAGAAGGCCGTCCACATGCCGAAGACGCCGCCGAGGTAGATCGTGCCGATGGCGGTGATCGCGCAGGCGCAGGCGCTCGCGCGCGGGTGGCGGACGCGGCCGCGGCGGTGCAGCGCGAGCGCGGTGACGAGGAACAGCGGCAACGCCAGATACGCGATCACGTGCGGATCGTGCAGCAGCGCGCGCTGCGGGCCATGGGCGACGAGCCCGCGCACGACGGCGTCGGGCGGCGCGGGCTGGTAGTGGAGATGGAAGTCCAGGAACTGCGGCAGGCTGCGCAGGTGGAGCGCGAAGACGAGCACCAGCAGCGCCGGCAGGAGCAGGGCGAACGCGGTGGCGGCGGACGAACGGGGGCGTGCAGCGGACATGTCGAGGGCGATCGGTGGTGGGGACGCGGCTTATGATCGGCGCGCCGTCCCCTCGAATCCACCCGCAGCCGACCCCGCATGCCCGCTACCGGACACGCCCGCGAAGATGTCCGGGATCCCGCCGACCGCCGGGTCTCGCGCACGCGCCGCAGCATCGACGAGGCCTTCCTCGCGCTGCTGCAGCGCCGCGGCTACGAGGCCGTCGGCGTCAGCGACATCGTGCGCGAGGCCGACGTCGGCCGCGCGACCTTCTACGAGCACTACGCCTCCAAGGACGACCTGCTGCGCGCGCAGCTGCGCCAGGTCGCGGCGGCGACGATCCGCCTTCGGCCCGCGGTGTCCGGCAAGGCCGGGGCGCTGGATGCGACGCGGCTTTTCGCGCACGTGCGCGACGTGCCGGTGCTCCATCGCCTGATCGCGGGGCG
>DASVLN010000231.1:0-4571 GCA_036384855.1 Burkholderiaceae bacterium
CCGCCCAGCGCGGCGCCAGCCAGGCGCCCGCGTCCAGGCGCGACAGCGCCGCCCAGGGCCGGTCGCCCGCGCGGCCGTGGCCGGAGCTGGTGCGCTCGAGGGCGCTGTCGTGCAGCAGGAAGGGGACATGGTCGGCCGAGAGCTTGACGTCGCACTCGAACATCGCGAAGCCATGGGCGAAGCCCTCGCGGAAGGCGGCGAGCGTGTTCTCGGGCGCGTGGCGGCCGGCGCCGCGGTGCGCGATCCAGAGCGGATAGGGCCAGGCGGGGAGCGGAGGGGAGGCGGTCGGGGACATCGGTTGCCGAACTTCAGCCGGGAAGGGGATGCGGCGCGCGACCGGCTTCGCTCGCCGCGAAGCGCCGTTTGCCCCAACGGGAAGCCGGGTGTCGACGGCGTACCGCAGAGTGTAGGCCCCGCGCGCCGCCGGGTGCGGACTGGACGCCACACCCCAGACCCCACGGCGGCGCCGGCGTGCGGCGCTGGGTTACGATTCGACTCCACGCCGCGGCCTTTTCCCGTCTTCCGGGCATCGCCCCTGCCGCGCTCCAGGCGTGGACACGCACCGCCCGTGCCCCGCCCATGAACGCACCGCTCGCCACGACCCTGGCCGCCGCCGCGACGATCGCGCAGGCCCATCCCGCCGCCGCCCGGCTGCGGGAGATCCCG
Organism: Burkholderiaceae bacterium; assembly: GCA_036384855.1. GTDB lineage: Bacteria > Pseudomonadota > Gammaproteobacteria > Burkholderiales > Burkholderiaceae_C > Scleromatobacter. The sequence continues at coordinate 667 of DASVLN010000231.1, forward strand.
TACAACTACACCTCGTTCTCCGACCGCGAGATCGTGCAGCGCCTGCTGGGCGTGCGCGCCTGGGAGATCCTGAACCGCCTGCGCGACGAGCGCCAGACCGGCCGTTCCGCGCGCATGCTCTACGAGGTGCTCGGCGACATCTGGGTCGTGCAGCGCAACCCCTACCTCGAGGACGACCTGCTGGACAACCCGAAGCGCCGGCAGATGCTCATCGACGCGCTGAACCACCGCCTCGCCGAGGTCGAGAAGCGCCGCACGCCGCAGGCCGACCCGCAGCGCGACGCCGTGGTCGCCGAGCTGCTCGTCGGCGCGCGCGGCGCCGTCGCGGCCTTCGGCAAGCACTTCAGCGACGTCTGGGACCTGCGCCAGCGCGCGCGCAAGGTGCTGGGCAAGGTCACGGCCAGGGACAACATCAAGTTCGACGGCCTGTCGCGCGTCTCGCATGTCACCGACGCCACGGACTGGCGCATCGAGTACCCGTTCGTTGTCCTCACGCCCGACACCGAGGCCGAGATGGCCGGCCTCGTCGCCGGCTGCGTCGAGCTCGGGCTGACCATCGTCCCGCGCGGCGGCGGCACCGGCTACACCGGCGGCGCCGTGCCGCTGACGTGGATGAGCGCGGTCATCAACACCGAGAAGCTGGAGGCGATGACCGAGGTCGAGCTGGTCGACCTTCCCGGCCACGCCAGCCCCGTCGCCACCGTCTGGACAGAGGCCGGCGTCGTCACGCAGCGCGTCTCCGACGCCGCCGACCGCGCGGGCTACGTCTTCGCGGTCGACCCGACCTCGGCGGAGGCGAGCTGCATCGGCGGCAACATCGCGATGAACGCCGGCGGCAAGAAGGCCGTGCTGTGGGGCACCGCGCTGGACAACCTCGCGAGCTGGCGCATGGTCACGCCCGAGGCCAAGTGGCTGGAGGTCGTGCGGCTGGACCACAACCTCGGCAAGATCCATGACGCGCCGGTCGCCCGCTTCGAGCTGCGCTATTTCGATGCCACGGGCAAGAAGCTCGAGCGCACCGAGACGCTGGAGATCCCGGGCCGCCAGTTCCGCAAGGAAGGCCTGGGCAAGGACGTCACCGACAAGTTTCTCGCCGGCCTGCCCGGCATCCAGAAGGAAGGCTGCGACGGCCTCATCACGAGCGCGCGCTGGGTCGTGCACCGCATGCCCGCCCACGTGCGCACCGTGTGCCTGGAGTTCTTCGGCAACCCGAAGGAGGCCGTGCCCTCGATCGTCGACATCAAGGACTTCATGTTCGCCGAGATGAAGCGCCCGGGCGGCGCCGTCCTCGCGGGCCTGGAGCACATGGACGACCGCTATCTCAAGGCGGTCGGCTACGCGACCAAGAGCAAGCGCGGCGGCCTGCCGAAGATGGTGCTGATCGGCGACATCGTCGGCGACGACGCGGACGCGGTCGCGCGCGCGACGAGCGAGGTGATCCGCCTGGCCAACGGGCGCTCGGGCGAGGGCTTCGTCGCGGTGAGCGCCGAGGCGCGCAAGAAGTTCTGGCTCGACCGCAAGCGCACCGCCGCGATCGCGAAGCACACGAACGCGTTCAAGGTCAACGAGGACGTGGTGATCCCGCTCGAGCGCATGGGCGAGTACACGCTGGGCATCGAGCGCATCAACATCGAGCTGAGCCTGCGCAACAAGCTGGCGCTGCTCGACGCGCTGGAGCGCTTCGTCGTCGACGGCCCGCTGCCGCTGGGCAAGACCGACGATGGCGGCCAGGCGATCGCGACGCCCGAGCTGCTCGGCGACCGCGTGCAGCGCGCGCAGGCGCTGCTCGGCGACGTGCGGGCGCTGTGGACGCGCTGGATGCACGGCCTGGACGTCGTCCAGCCGGCGGACGGCCAGGAGCCGGCGCGCAGCTTCTTCGAGCGCATGCAGGACCACACGCTGCGCGCGTCGTGGAAGACGCAGGTGCTCGCGCCGCTGCAGGCGATCTTCGCGGGCGCCGAGTTCCAGCCGGTGATCGAGGAATGCAAGCGCATCCACAAGCAGGTGCTGCGCGGACGCACCTGGGTCGCGCTGCACATGCACGCCGGCGACGGCAACGTGCACACCAACATCCCGGTCAACTCCGACAACTACGAGATGCTGCAGACCGCGCACGAGGCGGTCGGCCGCATCATGACCCTCGCGCGCAGCCTGGACGGCGTCATCTCGGGCGAGCACGGCATCGGCATCACCAAGCTCGAGTTCCTGTCGGACGACGAGCTCGCCGACTTCGCGTCGTACAAGGCCAAGGTCGACCCGCAGGGCCGCTTCAACAAGGGCAAGCTGCTGCGCGGCGAGTCGCTGAAGGGGCTCGGCGACGACGTCCGCCACGCCGACCTCTCGCACGCGTACACGCCGTCGTTCGGCCTGATGGGCCACGAGTCGCTGATCATGCAGCAGTCGGACATCGGCGCGATCAGCGCGTCGATCAAGGACTGCCTGCGCTGCGGCAAGTGCAAGCCGGTGTGCGCGACGCACGTGCCGCGCGCCAACCTGCTGTACAGCCCGCGCAACAAGATCCTCGCGACCTCGCTGCTGGTCGAGGCCTTCCTGTACGAGGAGCAGACCCGCCGCGGCGTGTCGCTGCGCCACTGGGAGGAGTTCGAGGACGTCGGCGACCACTGCACCGTCTGCCACAAGTGCGTGACGCCGTGCCCGGTGGACATCGACTTCGGCGACGTCTCGATGAACATGCGCAACCTGCTGCGCAAGATGGGCCGCAAGAGCTTCCGGCCGGCTGCCGCTGGCGCGATGTTCATGCTCAACGCGACCAACCCGCAGACGATCAAGATCGCCCGCACCGCGATGGCAGGCGTCGGCGCCAAGGTGCAGCGCCTGGCCAACGACGTGCTGCGGCCCGCGGCGCGCAAGCAGACCTCCGCCCCGCCGGCGACGGTGGGTCCGGCCCCGGTGCGCGAGCAGGTCATCCACTTCATCAACAAGAAGATGCCGGGCGGCCTGCCCAAGAAGACCGCGCGCGCGCTGCTGGACATCGAGGACAAGAACTACGTCCCGATCATCCGCGACCCGAAGGCGACCACCGCCGACAGCGAGGCCGTCTTCTACTTCCCGGGCTGCGGCTCGGAGCGGCTGTTCTCGCAGGTCGGCCTCGCGACGCAGGCCATGCTGTGGCACGCGGGCGTGCAGACCGTGCTGCCGCCGGGCTACCTGTGCTGCGGCTACCCGCAGCGCGGCTCGGGCCTGTTCGACAAGGCCGAGGAGATGATCACCGACAACCGCGTGCTGTTCCACCGCGTCGCCAACACGCTGAACTACCTCGACATCAAGACGGTGGTGGTCAGCTGCGGCACGTGCTACGACCAGCTGCAGGGCTACAAGTTCGAGGAGATCTTCCCGGGCTGCCGCATCGTCGACATCCACGAGTTCCTGCTGGAGAAGGGCATCAAGCTGGAGTCGGGGCCGGGGTACCTGTACCACGATCCCTGCCACACGCCGATGAAGCAGCAGGATCCGATGAAGACGGTCAAGGCGCTGGTCGGCGACGCGGTCGTCAAGAGCGCGCGCTGCTGCGGCGAGTCGGGCCTGCTCGGGCTCACGCGGCCGGACATCTCGACGCAGGTTCGCTTCCGCAAGGAGGAGGAGCTGCGCAAGGACGAGGCCGCGCTGCGCGCGTTGCAGGCCGATCGCGGGCTCGCCAGGCCGGACGCGGACCTGAAGATCCTCACATCCTGCCCGAGCTGCCTGCAGGGCCTGTCGCGCTACGGCGACGACTTGCAGAACGGCCTGCTGGAAGCGGACTACATCGTCGTCGAGATGGCGCGCCGCATCCTCGGGGAGGACTGGATGCCCGACTACGTGCGGCGCGCGAACGCCGGCGGCATCGAGCGCGTGCTGGTGTGATGCGGCGCGTCGCGACCCGGGGCGTCCTGCTCGCCGTTCTGGCG
>DASVLN010000232.1:0-7172 GCA_036384855.1 Burkholderiaceae bacterium
GAGGAGGGCGCCGACGCCGGGCCCGACACGCCCTCCACGCCGCCGCACCACGAGTCGCCGCCCGCCGCGCACGACGACGATGGACCGATCCCGGTCGGCGTGGCCATCGAGATCGATCCTTCCCCCTTTCCCGACGCGCAAGGAGCGCCCGCGCGATGACCTCGCTGATCCTGTACACCCCCGCCGGCGTGCTCGCCTCCGCCAAGCCGCTGCGCAAGGCCGCCAAGCGCCTCGGCAGGATGGGCTTCGACGTCGAGGTCGACGAGGCCTGCCTGCTGCGCCACCAGCGCTTCGCCGGCGACGACGACACGCGGCTCGAGACCCTCCATCGCGTCGCCCGCGCGGCGCCCGGCATCGCGCTGGCCACCCGCGGCGGCTACGGCATGACGCGGCTGCTCGATCGGCTGGACTGGAAGCTGATCGCCAGGAGCGTGGAGTCGGGCACGCGCTGGGTCGGCTACAGCGACGTCACGGCGCTGCAGATGGGCCTGCTCGCGCATGCAAAGGCGACCAGCTGGATGGGCCCCATGGCCTGCGACGACTTCGGCCGCGACGAGCTCGACGAGGTCACGCCGGACTGCTTCGCCGAAGCGATGAACGGTGCGCTGGAAGCGATCGGCTTTCGCACCGAGGCCGGCTTCGACGGGCTGGACGTGCGAGGCACGACCTGGGGCGGCAACCTCGCGATGCTGTGCTCGCTGCTCGGCACGAAGCACTGGCCGAAGGTGCGCGGCGGCATCCTGCTGCTGGAGGACGTCGGCGAGCATCCCTACCGCGTCGAGCGCATGCTGCTGCAGCTGCACCAGGCCGGCGTGCTCGGCTCGCAGAAGGCGGTCGTGCTGGGCGCGTTCACCGACTGGCGCAAGTCGCCGCTGGATCGCGGCTACGACCTGAAGGCGATGGTGCGCCACCTGCGCGGCGTCGCCGGCGTGCCCGTCCTCACCGGGCTGCCGTTCGGCCACGTGCCCACCAAGGTGACCGTGCCCTTCGGCGTCAAGGCGCACCTGGCCGTGCAGGGACGCGACGCGTTCCTCGGCTGGGACGAGGATCACGCCCACCCTCGCCATGAGGGCGGCGACGACCATGCGGGCCACGACCACGCCCATCACGCCGATCACGACGGCCACGGCCACTGACGGCGGCGCCGCGCGGCGGCGATGCTTGTCTAGACGTGTATGGCCAAGGGTGGCGCCGCGGGCCTTGCGGCACGCTTGCTGCGCTGCAACAGGGGCTGAAAACCCCTAGCCAACTGCCGGGCAGACCTCCCTAAAATCGGGGACTCGCCTCCTGCGGTCCCGTGCCACGAGCCGGCCTCCTGCAGAAGGCGGTTTTGTTTTGTCGACGGCCGCGCGCACCGGCGCCGGGCCGTCGCCGTCGTGTCCTGGAGATCCGCAATGGGCGGTGTTTTTCGTCGTTGGGGCCGCGTGGCCTGGCTGGCCGCGAGCGCCTGCGCGCTGCTGCTGGCCGGCTGCGACAACAGCCCGTGGCCGAGCGGCTCCGCATCGGAGAACACGCTGTTCACCGCGATGCAGGAAGGCTCGCCGCGCCACATGGACCCGACGGCGTCCTACTGGTCCAACGACACGACCTTCACCTACCAGATCTACGAGCCGCCCTACGAGTACGCCTACCTGAAGCGGCCGTACGTGCTCGAGGGGCGCTCGGCCGAGGACGTCGCCAAGCCGGTGTTCCTCGACAAGGACGGCAAGGTGCTGCCCGAGGACGCACCCAGCGACCAGGTGGCCGAGAGCGTGTACGACGTGCACATCAAGCACGGCATCCTCTTCCAGCCGCACCCGTGCTTCGCCAAGGACGCGAACGGGCACTACTACTACCACGCGATGAAGCCGGGCGACCTGCGCGGGCGCACGTCGCCGATGGAGTTCCAGCACACCGGCACGCGCGAACTGGTGGCCGACGACTTCGTCTACGCGCTCAAGCGCCACGCGACGACGCGCATCACGACGCCGGTCTTCGGCATCTTCTCGGAGTACGTGATCGGCCTGAAGGACTACGGCGCGCTGGTCAAGGCCGAGGATGCGAAGCTGCGCGCGGGCGAGGATCCGGCCAGCCTCGACCGCCCCTTCCTCGATTTCCGCAAGTGGCCGCTGGCCGGCGCGACGGCGCCCGACAAGTACACGCTGCGGATCCGCATCAAGGGCCGCTACCCGCAGTGGAGCTACTGGATGGCGATGACCTTCATGGCGCCGGTGCCGTGGGAGGCCGACGCGTTCTACGCCCAGCCCGGGATGGCCGCGGCCAACCTGACGCTCGACACCTGGCCCGTGGGCACCGGCCCGTTCATGCAGACCGAGTACTTCAAGGATCGCCTGCAGGTGATGCAGCGCAACCCGAACTACCGCGGCGAGCCGTATCCGTGCGAGGGCACGCCCGAGGACAAGGCCCAGGGCCTGCTGGACGACTGCGGCAAGAAGACGCCCTTCGTCGACAAGATCGTCGTCGTCGCCGAGCGCGAGCAGGTGCCCCAGCGCGCCAAGTTCCGCCAGGGCTACTACGACCTCGAGGTCTTCGAGCGCACCGACAAGGGGCTCGAGTACGTGGTCGAGAAGCAGAACTCCGAGGAGATCCGCAAGGAGTACGACGAGAAGGGCTTCCGTCTCGACCGCTTCGACGACGTCAACAGCTACACGCTCGGCTTCAACATGCTCGACCCGGTGATCGGCAAGGGCAAGACGCCGCAGGACGACGAACGCCACCGCAAGCTGCGCGAGGCGATCTCGATCGCGATCGACTGGGACGAGTACTCGAAGATCTTCCCGTACCGCGCCGGCGCGACGGCGATGGGACCGATTCCGTACGGCATCTTCGGCTCGCGCGAGAAGTCGCTCGAGGGCGTGAACCCCGTGACCCATCGCATCGTCGACGGCAAGCCGGTGCTGCGCTCGCTCGACGAGGCGAAGAAGCTGATGGCCGAGGCCGGCTACCCCGACGGACGCGACGAGAAGACGGGCCGGCCGCTGGTCCTCAACTACGACTTCTACGCGCTGCCGACGCCCGAGCGCAAGGTCGAGATCGACTGGGTCGTGCGCCAGTTCGCCAAGCTCAACATCCAGCTGGAGGTGCGCGCCACCGACAACAACCAGTACCAGGAGAAGGAGCGCAAGGGCCGCCAGCAGGTCTACTGGACGGGCTGGAACGCCGACTACCCCGACGCCGAGAACTTCCTGGTGCTGTTCTACGGGCCGAACTCGAAGGCGCTGTACGACGGCGAGAACACGTCCAACTACCAGAACCCCGAGTACGACCGCCTGTTCGAGCAGATGAAGTCGCTGCCCAACGGGCCCGAGAAGCAGGCGCTGATCGACAAGATGGTGCACATCCTGCAGGTCGACGCGCCCTGGTCGTGGGGCTACTTCCCGTACGCGTCGGCGGCGGTGCAGCACTGGATCTACAACTCCAAGCCCGCCGTCCTGATCCGCGACCACGGCCGCTACCTGCGGCTCGACCCCGCGGAACGCGCGCGCGCGCAGGCGGCATGGAACCGGCCGATCTGGTGGCCGATGGTGGCGCTGCTGGCCGCCTTCGTCGCGCTGCTGCTGACGGCGTCGCGCATGTTCCGGCGGCGCGAGCGCACCAACGCGCGCGGCGAGGTCGTCGCGGCCTGAGGCCGCCCACAAGGTTCGCCCACAGATGCTTCCCTACCTCGTCCGCCGCTTCTTCTACGGCGCCCTGATCCTGCTGGGCGTCAACCTGGCGACGTTCTTCCTGTTCTTCACGGTCAACACGCCCGACGACATGGCGCGCCTGAACATCGGCGGCAAGCACGTCACCCAGGCCCTGATCGACAAGTGGAAGGTCGAGCGCGGCTACGACAAGCCGCTGTACTGGAACGACGCGAAGCAGGGCGCCGAGCGCGTCACCCAGACGATCTTCTGGGAGCGCTCCATCTCGCTGTTCGAGCTGAAGTTCGGCCGCGCCGATGCCGACAGCGCGGGCGACATCGGCCCCGAGGTCGCGCGCCGCATGTGGGTGAGCGTGCAGCTCGCGCTGCCGCTGTTCGTGCTGCAGGTGATCGCGAGCACGGCGTTCGCGCTGCTGCTGGTGCTGTTCCGCCACACGCGGCTCGACTTCTGGGGGGTCGTGACCTGCGTGGTGATGCTGTCGATCTCCAGCCTGTTCTACATCATCGTCGGCCAGTTCATCTTCTCGCGCATGCTGCGCATCGCGCCGATCTCGGGCTACGCGCCGGGGCTCGACGTCGTCAAGTTCCTCGTGCTGCCCATCGTCCTGTCGCTGCTGTCGCGCCTGGGCACGGAGGCGCGCCTGTACCGCGCGATGTTCCTCGAGGAGATCGGCAAGGACTACGTGCGCACCGCGCGCGCCAAGGGCCTGGCCGAGTCGGTCGTGCTGTCGCGCCACGTGCTGCGCAACGCGCTGATCCCGATCGTCACGAGCGCCGGCTCGTACCTGCCCTACGTGTTCCTCGGCAGCCTCGTGTTCGAGAGCTTCTTCGGCCTGCCGGGCCTGGGCGCGTACGTCATCGACGCCATCACCAAGCAGGACTTCGCCGTCGTGCGCACCATGGTCTTCGTCGGCTCGCTGCTGTACATCGCGACCTTCGTGCTGATCGACGTCGTCTACACGTGGGTCGACCCCCGGGTGCGCCTGGGCTGAAGGGAAGGGCGCCTCGAGCATGTTCAAGTTCGTCATCCTCTGGACCGACGTCACGGTGTGGGCGCTGGTCGCCTGCGGGATCGTCTACGGCGTGGCGGTGATGCGCTCGCCCAACCTGCGGGCGAGCTGGCGCCGCGTCTTCTGCGACGCCCCGGCGCTGTGCTCCGGAATCGTGCTGGCCGCGTGCCTCGCGCTGACCCTGGCCGACAGCGTGCACTACCGGGCGGCGCTCAAGCCCGTCGCCGGCGAGCCGGCGGGCGAGGTGGCCTACGAGGCGGTCGCGCATTCGCTGCTGGACGTGGCCCTGTCCGAGCTCATCGCCTCGCGGGAGGTGACCTACTCGCGGCCGTTCGACTACGTGAGCCTCACGAAGGATTCCGTGCAAGTCAACGGCCAGATGGTGCGCATCGCGCCACGCCTGAAGTTCGGCGGTGCGCACTTGTCGGATCCCGAGCACCAGTGGCGCAGCGACCTGCTCTCGCGCGGCGGCACGGCGCTGCTGCGCGGGGCGCTGCTGGCGCTCGCGTGCTGCGCGGTGGTCGTCTTCGGGGTCGCGCGCGGCCGCCGGCAGGGCCTCCTCGACACCGCCGCCAGCATCCTGCGCAACGAGGGCGAGATCCCCTGGCGCGCCGGGCTGTGGACGGTGGCGGTGCTCGCGACGCTGGTCGGCGGAACCGCTTCCATCATGGGCTGGTACCACGTCCTGGGCACCGACACGACGGGCAACGACGTGCTGTACCAGGCGCTCAAGAGCGTGCGCACGGCGTTCGTGATCGGCTCGCTCGCGACGGTGGCGACGCTGCCGCTGGCGGTGGTGCTGGGCATCATGGCCGGCTACTTCCGCGGCTGGGTCGACGAGGTGATCCAGTACGTCTACACGGTGCTGTCGTCCGTGCCCAACGTGCTGCTGATCGCCGCCTGCGTGCTGATGGTCCAGGTCTGGCTGGACAAGCATCCCGACGCGTTCGAGACCGGCGTCGAGCGCGCCGACGTCAAGCTGTTCCTGCTGTGCGCCGTGCTCGGCCTGACCGGCTGGGCCGGCCTGTGCCGCCTGCTGCGCGCCGAGACGATGAAGCTGCGCGAGCTCGACTACGTGCAGGCCGCCGACGCGTTCGGCGTCGGGCCGACGCGCATCATGCTGCGCCACATCTTCCCCAACGTCGCGCACCTGATGCTGATCGTCACGGTGCTCGACTTCTCCTCGCTGATCCTGTACGAGGCGGTGCTGTCGTACGTCGGCGTCGGCGTCGATCCCTCGATGAACAGCTTCGGGGGCATGATCAACCTGGCGCGCAAGGAGATGAGCCTCGACCCGGTGGTGTGGTGGAGCTTCGCCGCGGCGTTCGGCTTCATGCTGGCCGTGGTGCTCGCGGCCAACCTGTTCGCCGACGGCGTGCGCGACGCCTTCGATCCGCGCGCCCGCGCCTTCCGTCCGCGGCTGCCGATCACGCGCCGCCGCGCCGACCCCGATTCGTCCGCGTCGGCCTGACGTCGCGTCGCCCCAGCGAGTTCCCCGCATGCTGCAGACCCAAGACCTGAAGGTGGCGCTGGACGCCGAGATCGGCCTCGTGAAGGCGCTGGACGGCCTCACGCTGGCCATCGCTCGCGGCGAGACTTTCGCGCTCGTCGGCGAATCCGGTTGCGGCAAGAGCATGACGGCGCTCGCGCTGATGCGCCTGCTCCCGGACAACGGGCGCGTGGTCTCGGGCGACGTGCGCATCGACCGCGAGGACGTGCTGGCGCTGTCCGAGGCCGGCATGCGGCGCGTGCGCGGCGGCCGCATCGGCATGATCTTCCAGGAGCCCTCGACCAGCCTGAACCCGGTGATGAAGGTCGGCGCCCAGATCGTCGAGGCGATCGAGACGCACACCGCGCTGCGCGGCGAGGCGGCGCGCGCGAAGGCGATCGAGTGGCTGCGCCGTGTCGGCATCCCCGAGCCGGAGCGCCGCGCCGACGACTATCCGTTCCGCATGAGCGGCGGCCAGAAGCAGCGCGTGATGATCGCGATGACGCTGGCCACCGAGCCCGACTTCCTCGTCGCCGACGAGCCGACCACCGCGCTGGACGTCACGATCCAGGCGCAGGTGCTGGAGCTGCTGAAGGACCTGCAGAAGGAGCAGGGCCTGGGCATGCTGCTGATCACGCACGACCTCGCGGTCGTCGCCGGCATGGCGCACCGCGTGGCGCTGATGTATGCCGGGCAGATCATCGAGGTCGCGCGCGCCGAGGACTTCTTCGCCGCGCCGCGCCACCCCTACGCGCGGGCGTTGCTGCGCGCGCTGCCCGACGCCGGGCGCCGAGGCCAGCCGCTGCAGGCGATCCCCGGCACGGTGCCTGTGCTGACGCAGGCCTTCGGCGGCTGCCGCTTCGCGCCGCGTTGCGACCGCGTGATGGCGCACTGCGCGACGACGGTGCCGGAGCTCGAGGAGGTCGCCGGCCGCGAACCCTCGGGTCACCACCACGCCGTGCGCTGCCTGCTGTACGTTGCCGGTGCACCGGCAACGCCGGCCGCACCGGCAAGGGGCGCGGCGCCCCGT
>DASVLN010000233.1:0-2774 GCA_036384855.1 Burkholderiaceae bacterium
CGGCGCGCTCGCGGTCGGGCCGCTGGCGGCGCTCGCGGCATCGCTGGGCGCCTACCTGCTCGTGCTGGTCGCGAGCGGCGCGATCCGGCCGTCGGCGATCGCGAGCGCGCGCCGGCGCCTCGCGGCCCTGTTCGAGAGGTGAGCATGCGCATCCTGCACCTCGACCCGGACGACCTGGACAACCCGCTGGCCGGCGGCGGGCCGGTGCGCACGTTCGAGATCTGCCGCCGCCTCGCGCGCCGGCACGAGGTCACCGTGCTCACGCCGACCTTCCCGGGCTCGACGCCCGAGCTGGTGCGCGACGGGGTGCGCTACGTGCGCCTGGGGCGGCGGGTGCGCGAGCACGGGTCGTCGCACCACATCACCTTCGCGCTCGCGCTGCCGGGCGCGGTGCGGCGCTTCGGGCACGACCTGCTCGTCGAGGACTTCATGCCGCCCGCATCCGCCACCTGGACGCCGCTGTTCCGCCGCCGCGACCGGCCGCTGATCGCGTCGGTGCAGTGGTTCTTCGCGCGCAGGTACACCGAGTGGCTGAAGCTGCCGTTCCACTGGGGCGAGGAGTACGGCGTGCGGCTCTACGACCACTTCGTCGTGCTGACCGAGGCGATGCGCGGGCGCATCCTCGCACGTTCGCCCGGCGCCGACTGCCGCGTGATTCCCAACGGCGTCGACGAAGCGCTGTTCGAGGTCCCGCCGGTGGACGCGGCGCGCGGCCGCGGCGTGCTGTTCCTCGGCCGCACCGAGATGCACGCCAAGGGCCTCGACCTGCTGCTGCAGGCGCTCGCGCGCCTGCCCGAGGCGTCGCGGCCGCCGCTGGCGATCGCCGGTACCGTGCAGGACGGCGCGGCGCTCGAGGCGCTGATCGACCGGCTGGCCCTGCGCCCCTGGGTCGCGGTCACCGGGACCTACGACCCCGCGCGCCGCCTCGAGCTGCTGCGCGACTGCCGCGTCCTCGCCATGCCCTCGCGCGACGAGACCTTCGGCATGACGATCGCGGAGGCCAACGCCGCGGCGCGGGTGGCCGTGGTGTGGGATCGCGCGCCGATGAACGAGGTGGCCGCGCCCGGCTGCCCGCGCGTCGCGCCCTACGACGTCGACGCCTACGCCGCGGCGCTCGCGGCGACGCTCGCGCTGCCCGACGACGCGCTGCGCGCCCGCGGCGACGAGGCCCGGGCCTGGGCGCGCCAGTACGACTGGGACGCGGTCGCCGCGGCCCAGGAGGCCTTCTACCTCGACGTCGTCGAGCGCTTCCGCCACGCCCGCGGGATCGCCCGCTGACGGCAACGCGCAACGAACGAGAACGACATGACCGACACCGCCGCACCGCCGCCGACGTCGATACCGCCTGCGGTACCCGCGGACGCGCGCCCCAGCTGGGCGCAGACGCGCGCCCTGATCCGCTCCGACCTCTCGCGCATCGCCGCGCACATGGAGGAGGGCGCCTCGTTCGCCCATCGCGTCTACTTCTTCCTGCTGCCGGGCATGCAGGCGCTGTTCTGGTACCGGCTCTCGCGCCACTGGTACCTGCGCGGCTGGACGCGGCTCGCGCGCTTCGTCAACCTGTTCGCGATGTACCTGACGCGCGCCGAGATCCCGCCCACGACCTCGATCGGCCCGTCGGCGCTGGTCGCGCATGCGACCGGCGTCGCGCTGTTCGGGCGCATCGGCGCGCGCTTCACGATCCAGGGCGACGGCGGCTGCGGCGGCGGCTTCGGCACCGAGGACATCGGCGGCGGACCGGGCTACCCGGTGATCGGCGACGACGTCGTGCTCGCCCACGGCGCCAAGGTGCTGGGCGCGGTGCGCGTGGGCGACGGCGTGCATGTCGGGCCGTGCGCGCTCGTCACCACCGACGTGCCGGCCGGCGCCCTCGTGCTGTGGCCGCGGCCGCGCATCCTCGCCGGGGGCGCCGCGCCGCCCGCGGTGAAGCCGTGAGGGCGCCCCGGCCATGACCATCGACCTCAGCATCATCGTCGTCAACTGGAACGTGCGCGACCTGCTGCGCGAGTGCCTGCGCTCGACGCTGGAGGACGGCGGCATCCCGCCGGGGCGGCTCGAGCTCGTCGTCGTCGACAACGACTCGCGCGACGGCAGCGTCGAGATGGTGCGCGCGGAGTTCCCGCAGCTGACGCTGATCGCCAACCGCGAGAACGTCGGCTTCGGCCGCGCCAACAACCAGGCGCTGCCGCTGTGCCGCGGCCGCCACGTGCTGCTGCTCAACCCGGACACGCGCGTCCTGCCCGGCGCGCTCGCCGCGCTGGTGCGCCACATGGACGAGACCCCCGACGCCGCCGTGATGGGCTGCCGGCTGCTCAACGCCGACGGCAGCCTGCAGCGCTGGACGGGCGGCGCCTATCCGCGCCTGCTCAACGTCGTCAACCACTACTTCTTCGTCGACCGCCTCCTGCCGCCCGGCTGGCGCCCGCTGCCGCTGTACCTCGACCGCGACGTCGCGCACGACATCGACGTCGACTGGGTCTCGGGCGCGGCGATGATCCTGCGCGCCGACCGTCTCGGCGGCCGCCTGTTCGACCCGCACTACTTCATGTACGGCGAGGACATGGAACTGTGCCACCGGCTGAAGGCCGCGGGCGGGCGCGTCGTCTACACGCCGGTCGCGTCCATCGTCCACTACCAGGGCGAGAGCATGAAGCAGCAGGACGCCGACGTCATGCTGTCCTCGCTCAAGGGCCCGCGGCAGTTCTACAAGCACGTGCGCGGCGACCGCGGGGTGCTGGCCTACGACCTCGCGACCGTGGCCGGCTTCGGCCTGC
>DASVLN010000234.1:0-7585 GCA_036384855.1 Burkholderiaceae bacterium
CCGACCCGCCCGCGGCGGCCGCCGTGGCGTGTCAGCAGGCGCATCGCCTCGCCGCTCGCGAACGAATGGGCGACCAGGCAGACGTCGCGCAGGTCCAGCGCCTCGAGCACGGCGGCGACGTCGTCGGCCAGCGTGTCGAAGTCCAGGCCGCGGCCCGGGTCGTCCGAGCGGCCATGCGCCCGGCGGTCGATCGCGACGCAGCGCAAGCCCTGGCGCGACAGCGGCTGCATCTGGTAGGCCCAGGCGTCGCTGCTGAGCGTCCAGCCCGCGAGGAACACGAGGGGCCGTCCCTGGCCCCAGTCGCGGACGAAGAGGGAGGTGCCGTCGGCGCCGCGGATCATGGTCATGGTGTCGCTCCTGGTGAGGTCGTTGTCGATGGCGCCAGTGTCGGCAGCCAGGGGAAGCGCGTCGATTACCTGCGGCGTCATGGCGCCGCGCCGGTCAGTCGGCGGGACGCTCGCCCGCGACGACGTCGACCGCGTGCTCCCCGTCGGCGCGCCGCACCTTCAGCAGCAGGTGGTCGCCGGCCCGTACCGCGGCGACGAGGTCGCGGATGCGGCCGCCCGGCGCGCCGACGACGGCCACGCCGTTCACCGCCTCGACCTCGTCCTGCGCTCTCAAGCCCGCCCGCTGCGCCGGCGCCCCATCGACGACCGAGGTGATGGTCAGCCGCTTGAGCGTGGTCGAGAACAGGCCGTCGGTCTCGGCCTCGATGGCGAAGCCCAGGCGGCCGGACGCGGCGAGGGCGGGAGCGGCGAGCGCGGCGGCGGCCAGGAGGGCGACGAGGCGGCGGGGCGGGCGTGCGGGCATGGCGGGCGCGGGGGAAGTGCAGGAGGCGCGATGTTGCACGGCGAGGGGGCGCGTTTCCACGCGCTTGCGACGCACTGCGTGGGCGCCCGACGGACGGCTGGCCGCGGCCGGGCGAATCCCTCGGGCTGCGCGAGTTCCGGCGACCGCACTCCTTCACTAGCCTGAGCTCACGCAGGCTTGTGCCATCCCGCCTTTCAGAGACGGATCGCCCCGATCTCCCCGAGCCGACGCGCGAGATCGACGCAGGGGCCTGCGCTCCGGGCCTGCCAGTCATCCAGCGACAGCGCATGTAGCAGGTCGGCGAGCTTTGCGGTGCCTGCGAAGTGCATGACGTCCCACAGCAGATCGGAATCGAGACCCGTCTCGGGATCGCCGTTGCGCAGGAGCTCGGCAATCTGTTGGGCGCTCTTTGCCTGATAGCCCTCTCGCCCCGCAAGCGGCGCAATGAGTCCCGCGGCGACCATGTCCTGTATGAACGTGACGACGGCCTCGCGCCATGCGTCGGGCGTGTCGCCGAATTGGCCGCCGTGCAGGTTCGGAAAGGCCGAATTCGGAGTGAAGTCGTCGAGCGCGGCCGAGATCAGCTGCTTCTGGATATCGATGTTGAATTCGAGCATCAGGCAATCCTCACAAGCCGGGGAATTTGAACTTCGCGACGTTCCCGTCGTTGATCGCCTTGACCGCGGCGTTGTTGACTTCGACCGTCGCCGTACCAGCATCTGTGGCCGCGGACGCATCCCCGGCCACCCGGAAGGTGACCGCCGTGCCGTCGGGCAGTTTAGCCACCCAGGAATCACCGCTCAGGATGGGCACCAGCTTGTCCGGCGTCTGCCCGTTGAACGCGGCGCGGGCGAACGCTTCGGCGGTGGCGTTGGGATCGGCGGATGGAGGCATGGGTATCGGTGTTCCCGGCCCCCCGATCCCTGCCGGAAGCTTGCCTTGGTCGTCAAGGATGGACGGCGGCACCACCGCAGGCGGCCGCTGGGGCGGGTCTAGCGGAGAAGGCGAATTCGCGCGCCAGCTTCGCCAGGTCTTCGGTGTAGCGCGCCAGTCTCGGAACCGCCAAGGCGAGCTTGGCCAGGCCGACGGCCAAGTCGATGACCATCAACAGGTCGAACAGCAGTTCCCCCAGCAGCTTGCCGGCCTTGAAATTGCCCGATAGCGACCGTTCGTTCTTGAAGGCGACGAACTGGCCGATGCGCTCTTCCTGGACCTTGGTCACAGATCCGAAGAAGTCCTTCGGATGCGTGAAGGCATGCTCGACGGCGTCGATGATGGCGCCGCGCTCCTCGTACGCCTCCTGCGCCCTCTTGTCGAAGCCGGGCCAGAAGTGGCTGGTGACCGTCATGCTTAGTCGGACGCCAGGGATGGCCGAGAAGAACATGTTGGCGCGGACTTGGTCTATGAGGCTGTGCTCCTGCTTCGACTCCCAATATTCGGCGAGGGCCAGCGTCTCCACCAGGTCGACCGCCGAGATGACCGTCTCGGCGAGGTTTTCGCTCATGCCCCACAACACGCCCGCAGTGAAGCTGTGCTGGCCACGCAGCTTGTAGGCCGCGCCTTGTTTCTGGTGCCAACCGACGGCCGTCGACAAGCCATGGGCCAGTTCCGTCAGCCGATGCTCGATGTCTTGGAGGGACGTGGCGGCCTGATGGCCGGCGGGGGCGGGCGACCGGAAGCTCCCGGCGCCCGTGAGCACGCGATCGTGCGGGTCGCCGGGATACGTGGAAGTGCCCAATACGCCGGGAGGTCTGCTGCTCATGTTGGGTGGCGAACGTCAGGACGGCGCACGCCAGCAGCGCAGGGCGTCCGCTTGCATCCCTACATGATGGGGTGTCGCGCGGAGGCTGCCCGACGAGGTGGCGCCGTGCCCGCGATGCCCGTTGACCGACACGTCACGCCCGCTCGCCCGGCAAGTTAGGGATCCGGGCCGCTGTGGCAAGAGCAGTCCCTAGTTTGCGTATTGAGATACCCGTGGCGGTATCTCCACAATCGCGCACCTCCGCGGCAAAGGGTCGCGGCGGACGCAACCACACACAGGGAGATTGCAATGAACACCCACGTGACCGGGAACCGACTCTCGGTCGACATTCCCGCCGACGACCTGCAGGCGATCCGCGACGCCGTGCAGACGCTGCAGGACAAGCTGATGCCGCACCTGGCCAACATCGGCCCCGACGAGAAGCGCGCCCTGACGAAGATGGGCAGCAAGAGCGTCGACTTCGTCTCGAAGGGGCTGGGCTACACCATCGCCAACCCGCAGTTCAAGCCCGCCTTCGTCGACATCGACGAATTCTCGAAGAGCGTGGCGGCCTACGGCCTGCTGCGCTCGCTGCACCAGCCGGTCAGCCAGCTCGCGGACATGCTTGACGACAGCATGGCGCTCGCCGGCAGCGACGCGATGACCTCGGCGCTGGCCTACTACCAGTCGGTCAAGAACGCCGACAAGCTGAACCTGCCCGGCGCGGCGACCATCGCCGCCGACCTCGCCGAACGCTTCGCCGGCCAGGGCCCGCGTGCCTCCAGCAAGGCGCCCGCGGCGGCCTGAACGCCCCGCCAACCCGCCGCCGACGCGCCCCGCGCCGGCGGCCGAGGCACCGACCCGCGGGACGCGTCCCGGTGCCTCGCAGGCTTGCCCCGAAGCCTCGCCAGATCCCCGCTCCGATCCAACGATTCGACGCCGGACATAATCAATTCCACGCCGAATGGAAATCATTCCACGGCGGATGGAATGAATGGGCCGCTTCGATGAATCAATTCGATCCGGCGATGAATGATTTCGACGCGGAGAGCAATGGATTCATCCCGAAGATCATTGAATTCATCGCCGGATGGAATTCATTGGATGCGCGGGTGAATTCATTGCATGCGGCGATGATTGAATTCACCGTTTTGGTGCGTCAGATCGACGCGGCGATGAATGAATTCAATGGGGGATAGAATTCGCGGCCTCGCGGCCTCGCGGCCTCGCGGCCTCGCGGCGCGTCACTCGCGGGGCAGCGGTCGCACGTGAGGGCCAAGCGAAAGGCCCCCCAGCTGGGCACGGGCCGGCCGGGCAACAAGATCAGCTCCGCGGCCGCTGCGACGTGGCCTCGCAATTCCATTGACCTGCGCAGGCCCCCGCCCCCACTCTCGAGCAACTGACGCACCCTAGTCGCCTTGTTTCAAGCGGTTGCACATGGGTGCTTAGTGACCGGGTACGAGGATGGGTATATTCCCTGCCCGTTCAGGGAGAAGCTGCACATGCAAATCGATGAAAAGGCGATGCGGCAGATGGCGGCGATCAGGCGCGGCGTGGCCGAGGTCGGATACGTCACTGCTGTCCTGCAAGAACGGGGGGACTCGCTGGCGATACGGCTCGATGAAGCCGTTCTCAGGCGCGAGGTCGTCGCAACTCTCGAAGCCTGCGACAGGCTGGGATTGCAAAGCGACGCCGATCGACTGTCGCTTTGCTTGCTCGAGATCACAACTTTTGCCGGCATGCGCGACCTGCGCAAGCTGCCCGGACTCCTCGACTACGCCGGCGGCGCGCCGGAAGCGCGCATGCCCGCCTTGCTCCAGGCGATGCCGCCGCGGGTCTGGGCGCAGATCACGGCCCAGGCACCCGAGGTGCGTCGGCTGCGAGGCATCGAATGACGGCTCCGGAGAGCGGCTGCGTCCCGGCGATGAAGCCGATGGCGATGGCGGCTTCGCTGGCCCAGTCCGGTGGCCTGGCTGCGGCAAAGGGCGGGCCGATGAAACTGATTCAAAGCTGCCCCTGCAATCCGGACGGCCGGCCGCCGCTGGCGGCCAGGCGGGCAATCGACGACAAGCTGTTCTGTGCCGTCATGTGCTGCTGCAACGCGGGCGCCTCGAAGGGCGCTGCCGATCAACGCTTGATGCAGCAGTGCGTCAACGACGTCTTCACCGCAGCCGACAAGGATCTGAACTGGAAGAGCCGCTACAAGTCGGAGATCTCGTACGTGATGGATCCTCCGAACACGCCAGGCCAGCCGATGCCGCTCATGTCCCGTACGACGGGCATTGCGACGAAGCCCACGGAATACTGGCAAGGCGGCGCGCGTGCTCAGCTTGGAGATACTTGGGTGGCAGGCTTGGGCATGGTTCGACGGCCCGACATTGTTGTTGTGAACGACCCATGCCAGCCGCCGGTCGGCAGCAACATCGAGCGTGTCGTCGAGATGAAGTTCGAAGGCGACACCAGCGATACGGAGCAGAACGAGGCCTATCGCCAGATCGCCGGAGGCGCCGATAAGTATTCCGTGCTCCGCGCAGGAGGCAAGCCCCAGCCGGAAGAGCAGCCGCCTTGCGACTGCAACAGCGATGAGAATCGTCGCCATGTCCCCGTACTGACGCCGGAAGCCCAGGCCGAGCAGGAGCGCAAGGCGAAGATGATCAAGACCGCGGCAGGCGCGGGTGCGGTGGCGGCGGGCGGAATGGCCGTCTCCGAAATTCTGGAGGCGGTTCTCGTAGGTTTGCTCGCAGCGCTTTGAGAAAGACCTTTCATGACAATCACCATGGCCGACGTCGACACGGTTTCCTGGCCCTGGCCCGAAGAAGGCAAGCCATGGGACGGGCTGCCGATGGCTCGCCTCGGCCTGCGTGCGGCCCTCTTCTTCGGCGACGGCTACGACCCAGCGTTGCGCGCCGCGTTGATGACCATCATCGAACAGTACGTGGCATTCAGCGGCGGTCGCATACGCGCCTACCAGCGCTCGGGCGATCGACGCCGGATGACGGCAGACGCGAGTTCGCCTGTCGACCTTGAGCCGCTTCGCGGCAAGGTGGACGAGATGGGGGCGCCGTTCTCCATCGAGATGTCCGCGGAGGCCGATCCGGCGGTCGCCAGCCATTGGTCGATGGTGACCGTGGCGAACAACGCGGGCTATCTGCTGTTGCACATGCCCCTGAGCGTGTTCGAAGGCGCGCCGCCGCACAGTTTCAGGAACCTGTTCCAGAAGTGGTGCTCGGAGCTGAACGTGCTTCATGCCTACGCAGGGCTCGGATTGGTGCTGCCGGTCGGCGGACGTGCCCTCGGGGGAGCGCTCCGACGCTCAGGCTCCATCCTCACTCGCTTCGTGGGGCTCGACGCCGACGATCCGGGCTCGACGGCGATGTGGTGCCGCGGCGGCATCCGCACGGTCAACTGGTTGACGGCGATCAACGCGGACCTGCTGGCGAAGGTCGGCGGCGAAGCGACCGTGCTGCGGGTGGCCGGGGCAGACGTCCAAGCGATGCCCTATGCACGCGGATCGATCTTTGTGGCGGGCACCTCCGCGCAGCTCGGCGACATGCAGGTCGACAACTTCCCTGCGGCATTCCGGACGCTCGGACGGGCAGTGGCCCCACTGAGGGCAGATATTCCGAATGCGTGGCTTGACGCGCCGCCCGGCTATGCCGCACCGCCTGGGTTCACTTCGAAGTCCGGATGGGGCGATGCCGAGCCCGAGGAACTGCCGTCGCTGCACTACACGAAGACCTGGATGGCCCGATTCGACGGGGCCTAGCGGTGACTGGCAGCCAGCTTTCGCCAGCTGGTCGTCGGCTCCGACACTGCCTCGAAGCTGAGCACGCAGGATCGAGCACCTCCTGACCGCGCGCTCCGACTGAAGCGTGCGGTTCGGGGCCGGCCTCGAGGCATGCCTCGACGGCGGTATGCAGTTGGAAGATGACGCGCGATGCGAGACGGGGATCGCGCACATCGCAGGGACGCCGCGCGGCGCCGATGCCCACCGAAAATCGCGTAAACTCGCCCCCTGCCGCGGGTGTAGTTCAATGGTAGAACGGCAGCTTCCCAAGCTTCATACGAGGGTTCGATTCCCTTCACCCGCTCCACTGCCGCCCAGGTGAGTCCTCGGGCGGCCGGCATAGAGGGCCGTTGGCGGTCCGGTGCGAGAAGGATTTCGTCGCGAATCGCCTGGGATCGGCACGTTTCCAGTGTGTCGCGTGCGTCCGTCGAATGGGCCTCGTCTCGATTGCTCCCGGATGGGCCTCCTGCATGCTGGCTGGTTCGCGCGCGCGAGGCATCGTCGCGCAGGCGAAGGTCGTGCTCCACTCCCGGCTCGACCAGGTGATGGTCGTCGCGCGCCAGGCGCGGCCATCCATGCCGGCGAGGCCACCCGTGCAGGCGAGGCCCTGATGCGCCGCCTCCTGCGCCTCGCGACGCTGTGCATCGCGTCCTCCTGCGCCGCCTGCCAGGGTGCGCGACCCCCCCTCGATCCTTCCCCGAAAGAGACCACCATGCCGGTTCCCGCCCACCACGTGCCCTTCGAGGCGATCGCCCAGCGGCTCCTGCAGGCGCGGCCGACCGCGTCGGATCTTTCGCAGGCGCTGGGCGGACCCGCCATCGCGCCGGGAAGCGACGCCACGTTCCCGTTGAACGCCGCGCCGTTCGCGACCGTCAACGTCAGCGAGTTCCGCGGCGAGGTCGACCTGGTCTTCGACCTCGCCACCGGCCCCTGGACGCTGCGCGACGTCGTCGCGGAGCCCGAAGCCTGGAGCTCGGGGCCGCGTCTTCCGCACAGCGGCGTGCTGGAGTCGACGCGCACCTGGACGGCGCCCGGTCGCAGCATCACGTGCGTGGTGCGCCTCGACGGCGAGGGCCCGCTGGCCGGGCGGTCGGTCATCGGCCAGGCGCGGTGCCAGGTGTCGCCGGTGTGATCGTCGGGGGCCGCGGCCGGCGGTCCTGCGGGCGGGCCACCGATCCTTCCCGGAAGGGGATGCTGCAGTCCGATTTCGACTCGTCCCACGTCGAGGGCGACTGCGGACGTGCCGG
>DASVLN010000235.1:0-1905 GCA_036384855.1 Burkholderiaceae bacterium
AGCGACGCCATCGCGCGCGCCACCGGGGCCGAGCGCGTCGTGCGCGCGATGCCCAACACGCCGGCGCTGATCGGCGAGGGCATCGCCGGGCTGTACGCGCGGCCCGCCGTGACGCCGGCCGACCGCGCAGCCATCGAGGCCGTGCTCGCGCCGACGGGCGAGTCGCTGTGGGTGGCGCAGGAGTCCGACCTCGACGCCGTCACGGCGCTCTCCGGCTCGGGTCCGGCCTACGTGTTCTTCTTCATCGAGGCCATGATCCAGGCCGCCGCCGAGATGGGCCTGGCCCCCGAGCAAGGCCGACGCCTCGCGCAGGCCACGTTCAAGGGCGCGACCGCGCTCGCGCGCGCGTCCGACGAATCGCCCGAGACCCTGCGCGCCCGCGTGACCTCCAAGGGCGGCACCACGCACGCGGCGATCACGGCGATGGAGTCCGCCGGCGTCAAGGAGGCGATCGTGCAGGCGCTGCGCGCGGCGCAGGCCCGCGCCAAGGAGCTCGGCGACGAATTCGGCCGCTGATCGCCGCGCGCTTCAGCGCACGCCCGGCAGGAAGGCCAGCACCACGCCGGCGAACACCGCCGCGCCGACCCAGTGGTTCAGGCGAAAGGCGCGGAAGCAGCCTTCGCGCGTGCGATCCCAGATCATCGTGAAGTGCCAGCCCGCCTGCAGCGCGGCTGCCACGATGCCCACGGCGTACGCCGGCCCCAGGCCCAGCTTCAGGCCGAGGTACAGCCACGACAGCAGGTAGGTCGCGTAGAACGCCATCACGCCCGCGACATCGAGGCGCCCGAGCGTGATGGCCGAGGTGCGGATGCCGATCTTCAGGTCGTCGTCGCGGTCGACCATCGCGTACTCGGTGTCGTAGGCCAGCACCCAGAACAGGTTGCCCAGCAGCAGCAACCACGCCAGGCCCGGCACCGCATGGCCGATCGCGGACGGATGCCAGTCGTTCGCGCCCGTGGCCGCGGAGAACGCCATGGGGATGCCGAAGCTGAACGCCACGCCCAGCACCGCCTGCGGCATCGAGACGACGCGCTTGGCGAACGGATAGAGGATGGTCACGACCAGCGCGACGAAGGACAGCAGGATGGTCGGCGGGTTGGTGGTGAGCACGAGCCCGAACGCGAGCAGCGCGAGCACGGCGCCGAAGCCCAGCGCCTGTCGCACGGACAGCGCCCCGCTCGTCACCGGCCGCTGCGCCGTGCGCTTGACGTGCTTGTCGAAGTCGCGGTCGGCGACGTCGTTGATGCAGCAGCCGGCGCTGCGCATCAGGATCGTGCCGAGCGTGAACACCGCGAGCAGGTGCCAGCCCGGGAAGCCGTCGCTGGCGATCCACAGCGCCGCCAGCGTCGGCCACAACAGCAGCAGCCAGCCGGCGGGGCGGTTCCAGCGGATCAGGTCGAGGTAGAGCGAGACGCGGCTTGCGGGCATGGGGCGCATTGTCGCGCGACGCCCCGGCCCATGCCCCGGCTCACGTCCGGCGCGCCGCGACGTCCTCCAGCAATGCCAGCCCCGCCGGCAGGCAGCGCGTGCGCAGGTCGTAGCGGGCGAGGATCTTCGCGCGCGCCGCCGCCCGCAGGGGCGCGTGGCGCGCGGGGTCGCGCAGCGCGGCGAGGACCGCGGCCACGAGCGCGTCGCGGTCGAAGAAGTCGACCAGCACGCCGTCGATGCCGTCCTCGATCACCTCCTCGACCGGCGACGTGCGGCTGCCGACCACGAGCGCGCCGCAGGCCATGGCCTCCAGCATCGACCACGACAGCACGAAGGGCACCGTCAGATACACGTGCGCCGCCGAGACCTGCAGCGCCTGCAGGTAGCGCGCATGGGGCAGCTGGCCGACGAAGTGCACGCGCGCGAGGTCGAGCGGCGTGCCGGCGGCGGCGAGCTCGGCGAGCATCGCGCCGCGCC
>DASVLN010000236.1:0-3509 GCA_036384855.1 Burkholderiaceae bacterium
GCAGCAGGGTCGCGGAAGGCGCGACGGCGTCGCAGGCCGCGAGCAGCGCGCCCTGGTCCTGCGTCGCGGCGAGCGCCGGCATGGCGGCAAGCGCCGCCAGCGTCGCGACGCAGGCCCGTTGCGCGAAACCGAGCAGCAGAGATTTCATCCGGAATCTGGCGACAAGTTTGAGTAGTTTAACTTCCTTCCATAAGAATGCACTCCGACTTCAGGAAGGATTAATACATTGTGCTTGAGAGGCATGACCAATGTCTAGCCTGGATACCTAGTAGATTTCCAGATTTCCGATTCGCATACACTGTAATTTCACTACACTCTCGCGACCGAGTGACCTTGGAGACGCCATGATCGACCTCCCCGCGCCGCGCCCGACCGGTCGGCTCGCGCTGTCCCTGCTGGCCGCCATCGCGCTGCTGGCAGGCTGTGCGGCGCTCCCGCCAGCGCCGCAGCCGGGCGTCGACACCGGCCCGGTGGCCCTGATCCCGCGGCCCGACCCGCTGCCTTCGGGGTGGGAGCACGGTGCATTCATGGAGGTCTTCGTCCGCGGCTACCAGGACAGCGACGGCGACGGCATCGGCGACCTGCGCGGGCTCACGCAGCGGCTGGACTACCTCCAGCGGCTGGGCGTGCGCGGGCTGTGGCTCATGCCGGTCACCGCCAGCGCGGACCATGACCACGGCTACGGCGTGGTCGACTACCGCGCGGTGGAGCGCGACTACGGCACGCTCGCCGACTTCGACGAGCTCGTGCGCCAGGCCCACGCGCGCGGCATCGGCATCGTGATGGACTACGTCATCAACCACAGCGCGCGCGAGAACCCCCTGTTCCAGGCCTCGGCCGCCTCGCCGGCGAGCCCCTGGCGCGACTGGTACGTCTGGGAGCCGGTCGCGCCCGCGGGCTGGCGCATCTTCGACCGGGATCCGTGGACGACGACGCCCAACGGCGCCTACTTCGCGCAGTTCGGCGCGGCGATGCCGGACTTCAACCTGCGCAACCCGAAGGTCGTGGCCTACCACCTGGACAGCCTGCGCTTCTGGCTGGATCACGGCGTCGACGGCTTTCGCATCGACGCCGTCGGCCACCTGTTCGAGAACGGCCCCCAGGGCTGGAGCCTGCAGCCGGAGAACTACGCCTTCCTGCGTCGCGTGCGCGACGCGCTGGACGTCGGCCGCCGCCACGTCATGGTGTGCGAGTCTCCCGGCGATCCGGCCGGCTTCGCGAGGGAATCGGCCTGCGGCTCCGCGTTCGCGTTCGGCCACAGCGGCGACCTGGTGCAGGCCGGGCGCGGCGACGAGGCGGCCATCCGCAAGGTCGCCGACTACTTCCTGAGCGCGCCGGACGGCATGGCCACGATGGTCTCCAACCACGACGCCTTCGCCGGTCCGCGGCTGTGGGACGCGCTGGACGGCGACGCCGCCCGCGTGCGCGTGGCCGCCGCCGCCTACCTGCTGCAGCCCGGCACGCCCTACCTGTACTACGGGGAGGAGCTCGGCATGTCGCACGCGCAGGAGGCCAACCGCGACGCGCAGCTGCGCGGGCCGATGAGCTGGACGCCCGACGGCGGCTTCACCACGGGCGCGCCCTTTCGCCACCCTTCGGCCAACCTGGCGACGAACAATGCGCAGGCCGAGTCCGCCGACCCGGGCTCGATGCTCGCCTTCTACACGGCGATGCTCGGGCTGCGCAACGCGCATCCGTCGATCGCCCTCGGGCGCTACCTCGCCCCGCACGTGGACGGGCGCGTGATGAGCTTCCAGCGCGCCCACGGCGCCGAGCGCACGCTGGTCGTCATCAACTACGGCGACGCGGCGGGTGCGGCGCGCGTGCCGGCATGGCCGTCGAACCGGCGGCTGCAGCGCCTGTACCCGGCGCCCGCGACGGCCGCGGAGGCGCGCCTCGCGCCCGCACGCGACGGCGACGCGGCCCTCGTGCCGGCGCCGGCACTGTCGGTGCAGGTCTTCCTGGTCGCCGGCTGATGCCGCCGGCGGGCGTGCCCCGCGAACGACCGCGACCGCGGCTGCGGGGTTTGCAGCTCGACAGGTAAAGAAACCTGAAGCTACCGTACGGACAACGGCCACAGGCGTCCCGTTTGCTATGGTTGCGCCCGGCTGCAGGGGTGCCCGGCGGGCGAGGCTCGCGTCCGCGGCGCCCGGCGGCCGGATTCCGGGCGTCGGAGGATCCCGTCCCCGCGTGAACGCCGCACAAGGACAGAGATGGAAAAAGAACAAGCGCCCGCCGGCTCCGCGGGCCAGGCGATGCCGGCGATACCGGCCCGCCGCCGACGCCGCTGGCTCGGCACCCTGATCGCGCTGCTGTCGATCGCCGGCCTGGGCCTGCTCGCCTGGCACCTCACGCACAAGCCGAAGAGCGCCTACGCCGGCGGCCCGGGCGGCGGGCGCCGAAGCGGCGGCGCTCCGGCGACGACGGTCGGGGTCGCCGCCGCGACCCGGGCCGACATCCCGGTCTACATCGACGCGCTCGGCACGGTCACGCCCTCGGCGACGGTCACCGTGACGCCGCAGGTCTCGGGCGTGCTGACCAAGGTGTCGTTCGAGGAAGGCCAGATGGTCAAGGCGGGGCAGGTGCTCGCCACGATCGATCCGCGCCCGTTCGAGCTGGCGCTGATGCAGGCGCAGGGCGCGCAGCAGAAGGACGAGGCGCAGCTCGAGGCCGCGCAGGTCACGCTCAAGCGCTACCAGGTGCTGCTGCAGCAGGACTCGATCGCGCGCCAGGACGTCGACACCCAGGCCGCGCTCGTCAAGCAGCTGCAGGGCACGGTGCTCGGCGACAAGGCCGCCGTCGGCACGGCCAGGCTCAACCTCGAGTGGACACGCATCACCGCGCCCGTGGCCGGCCGCATCGGCCTGCGCAGCGTGGACGTCGGCAACCTGGTGAACTCGGGCTCGGCCGCCGGCGTGGGCACGATCACCGAGCTGCAGCCGATCGACATCGAGTTCGCGATCCCGCAGGACCGCATCCCGGCGCTGCAGGGCCGCATCGCCGCCGGCGCGCGGCTCGCGGTCACCGCGTACGACCGCACCCGCACGCAGGTGCTGGACACGGGCGTGTTCCTGTCGCTGAACAACCAGTCCGACACCCAGACCGGCACCGTGCGCGCGAAGGCGCGTTTCGCCAACGCCCGGCTCGCCCTCTTCCCGAGCCAGTTCGTCAACGTGCGCGTGCTGCTCGACACCGTGCAGGGTGCGACGGTCGTGCCGGTCACCGCGCTGCGCCACGGGCCGGCGGGCGACTTCGTCTACGTCCTCGACGGCGATCACACGGTCAGCCAGCGCACCGTGGTGCAGGGGCTGTCGACCACCGACACGGTGCAGGTCACCGAGGGCCTGGCCGTCGGCGAGAAGGTCATCACGGAAGGCGGCGATCGCCTGAAGGACGGCGCCCGGGTCGTGCTGCCGGGCGACGCCCCGGCCTCGGGCGCCCGGCGGCGCGGCGACGGCGCTTCCGGCGCGAGCGAGGGCTGGAGCGGTCGCCATCGCCGATCGGCCGAG